>JAAYOM010000027.1 GCA_012520315.1 Bacillota bacterium
CCCAATGAGCTTAGCTGCCAAGATGCCGACTGCACCATAGCCGCAGCCGAGATCCAGCACTCTGTCTCCTTCTGCAAAGTCAACTTCTGACAGCATGGCCAAGGTTCCCCTGTCTACTCTGGCAGGGGAAAAAACGCCATCTTCCGTCTTAAACTGCAGGCTGACACCTTTTATGTTTGCTTCAATTAGGTGATTCATTATGTTCCTCCATCAGCATTTCTCAAGCTGCTCAGCTTGCATCAACCCTGAATGTGATAAAGAGCTAGCTTGCACCGTGTCAACCGATCTCTCATTTTGGTTTCTAGCTCTCAGCATGATCTTCAGCACCCGCTCCATGCTTACGCTCCCAGGCAGCCCCTGGGCATGCCAGTGGTTCTTGCAGCCTGAAAAATCCAGGGGCACACACTGTGCAGCTACCTTATGGGCCTTCAGCATCAGACCGCCCTCGAGCAAGGACAAAACGCAGGCCACCCCGAGAATCCCCATACTTCTCTTTTGCGCAAGCCTCTCCAAACTCTGAACATGGGAAACTAGTGACGACTGATGCTTCACAAAAGAAACTTGAAATCCGTAGCGCTCCCCAAGTCCGCTAAGCCTGCTAATTTGACAGCCCTCACTGCAGCGGCTGCACTTGAAGCCTAAGATCCATTCTTTAGCGGTACACGCACCAGGTTCTGGACGCAGACAGCCTGGAACCACTGCCAGCTGCTGCTTGGTCTTGGCAAAACTACTTTGCCAAAGCTTGTTAAGCATTTCTGCCCCCACCATGTTGATATGGTATTCCAGGACGGGACTGGTGCAAAGCAGTATGTCAGAACGTCCGGATGCATCGAAACCGGCTAAAAATCTACTAACCTGGGCCGTATAAACTCCCAGAACCTCCCGAGAACGCTTGGCAAACCAGTCCGTCGCGCAGCTGATCAACCGCAAGATCAGGGCTCGGTTAGCTGAACACTGCTGCATAATAAAGCGGTGCCACAAACGAAGTTTCTTAGTCTGGTACGCATAATCCTTTGACCGCTCCAATCGCTCCAGGTTTTTGGCCAAGTGATCCAAGGTCGCCATCTGGCCGGCAGCGAGTCCCCGGCGGGCGTAAATCCCCAAAAGGAGGAGTTCCAGACATGCCTGCTCTGTGCAGACTACGCCTAGGGAGTGCGTAATGGGGTAGAAAATCTCTGCGCTGCGGACCGCAGCCTCGGAAGCTAAACCTTCTACGGAGCTGTAATATGATTCTTCCAGCTTAATCTGGGGTGTTAGTGAGTATGTAGGCACAGACAAGTGATCATCTTCCTTGCTATGAATAATTTCAAGTAGGCAAAATCCAAAAGAACTAACGAGCACTAGTTAGTTTCGGGACGCAAAAAATAAGCAGCTGAGCAACTGAATTCCCTGACCTTACAGTTCCGCTTGCACATTCCCTAGATCTGCCGCGGCAATCCTTTGGCGATGTACTTTCCATCTTGATTAAATACCCAACAGGCCAAGACTGCGTTGGACACCATCAAGGAGTACAGATTGATTCGTTCCGCCAGGCCTGCGTAACTGGGCAGTACGTTGGCGGCCACGACGGTTAGAAATCCGGAGGCAATAAACACTATCGCAAACAGGAACAGAAATCTCGTCATAGCCGGAAACTTCTTGGTTTTTGCCAATCCTGCAGCAAGAAGCAGTGCCAAGACAATGTAACTAAGTACGATAACGCCTGTTATGGCATAGTGCATGTTGTTCTGAAAGCTGTTAGACCAGTCTGTATCAGAGAGGGGAAACAGCTTGTAGCCAACTGTAGAGAGAACTTCTGCAACAGCCTTCAGCACAATCCCTGCGTAGAAGACACGGTTTATTCTCATGACCTTGCTGAAATAGACTAAGAGTACGAAGCAAAACAGCAGGTTAAAGAAATCGTAACCGTAGAGAATCCTGCCGGCCAGCTGGCGACTGACAGCGGAAGCGGCTGTCAAATCACTGATGGGCTGGGCTAGGGGATTGTATTCCGGCCAGACTATTCTGCCCGCGATGACGTGAACTGCATAAAAAAAGGACGCCGCAACGCCAGAGAGTGCCAGGAGACTTAGACTTCCCCTGCTTCTATTCTTCACCTTCATTGTTATCAAGCCTCCGCTTCTCTTTTCTATACAGCTGATTGTACTGGCGGACATGTTTTTTCAACTCGTCCACGGCCTGGTCCTCATCCTGGGGCCTGTTATCGTATTTCTGGAGCAGGAGAAAGACCGGAGCATAAAAGTGCAGGGCCATGACATAGGCATCACCCTCGATGAACCTGCCGTCATCAATAAACTGCTGCAGCACCTTGGCCTGATTGTCCAGGATCTTTTCGATAAATGCTGTGCGATAAATCTCTCCGAGTTCTTCATTGCCGTACTGTTCGATGGTCAAAAGACGCCTGAGCTTAGAGATATAGTCATCTTTCAGGTAAAACAGGAAAATATTGGTGCAGAGCGTTTCAAAGGCGTCATCCGAAAAGCTGTCGTAGAGGCTGGAAATATTTGGATCTCCAGTTTTCGGTACCTGCAGGCTCTCTAAGGTTTTCTGGTATCTTTGGAAGGTCTCCCGGACAATGGTGTCCAAGATATCCCGCTTATTCTTGAAGTGGTTATAAAGGGAGCTCTCCTTAATCCCTACTGCTCCAGCAATCTCTCTGATGGTTACGGCCTCGTAACCATAGCTGGAAAATAGGGTTAGTGCTTCGTACATGATTCTTTCTTTCGTGCTCAAATCACACTCTCCTCATTGGTTGTTACATGATCTTTTCTGTTTCACAACAATTGAAAGTATAACTAACGAGCGTTCGTTTGTCAATGCTGGATTGGGATTTTTTCATAGCCTAGCTCCTGTGTCAGAGGCGTCCCTTCCCTAACGGTCTAAGGTTTTGTTTTTTTGCGACCCCGGCGCAAAGCGCCGGGGCCTTAGGTACTAGAGATCCTCCCAGCCGGTGAGGAGCTCATACGCCCCGCAGGAGCACTCTATAACAGCGATATCCCCAAGCATGGTGGGGACAAAAACAAAGCGCACCCTCTCTCCCAGCGCAGGTGAGCTCCCTGTTGCGGACATAAACTTCTTAGCAGGACAATCATGTTCTTCCAGCCACTTTTTTGCCTTTTCTTCCTGTGCATCAGTTAATTCAAACAATAAAGCCACGTGTCCACCTCCTCACCTTTGGTCAGCTAGTTCCTTGGCTCTCTTCAGATGCACCCGGGAGAGCCATACCTCGCCCAGCTGCTTATAGCAGCGGCCAAGCAGTTCATGGCAAAAACCACAATCTGCATCCAGGGCCAAGGCTTCCAGGAGCACACCTCTCGCCTGCTCAGGCCGATTGAGCTCGAGCAAAGCCAATCCCATGCTGTGCAGGCAGTCCTGATGCCAGCTCCACCACTCCTCCTCTTGAAGCAGAGGCAGAGCCTCTTCCAGGTACTGACAGCCATTTCATACTGTTCCTGCTCTAGGCAATGCTCTGCCTTGGCCAGTAGATTCAGGCCCCGGGAAGGATTGGCCAACATAGCGTCGTTCAGCGCTTTTTCAGCTAGTTTATGCTGGCCGGTAAATCTGGCCAGATTAGCAAGGTTGTAGTTGAGAAATTCACAGGTGGGAGTGCGCTCTAGCCCTTCCTTATAGACAGCGATTGCTTCTTGGTAAAAGCCCCTGTCAGTTAAGAAGACTCCCAGGTTGAGAAAGGCGTCGCTCTTGGCCGGCTGCAGCTCTGCCTGGTTGCGCAGGCTTTTTTCTACCTGCTTGATTTGGCCGTAATAGTTAAAGGCAAAAGCCAGCTGTTCCCACAAGTACACCCGGTCACCGGCAAAAAGCTCAGGTGCTTCGCCTTTGACATAAGACAGTTCGGAGTACACTTTGTGCAGCACTTTCAGCTGAATGGGACGGTTCTGGGAAAAAACCTCTTCCACCCATTCCAGTTTGCGGCTGGCTTCAACTTTAGTTTGCAGTACATCGTTCCGCTCAGTAGATTCAACAGCTTCCCCAGACGCTTGCAGCCGTTCCGTTCCGTCAGGAAACAAATGATACAGTTTGCACATCTTGCATCTCTCCTTTCTATAGAAATATATACCCGCACAATTTTGGCCAAGTTACGCCTGCGTTCGGAAACCCCAGCTAAAATTGGACAAATAAAAGAGCCAGCTCAAAGCTGACTCGCCCAAATAGAAGCCCTTTGGGAACTAATGGTAATCTCCAAAGGGCTCTTCCAATTTTAGAATAAATAGCAGCGTGGTTAGGGAAATCTGACGGAACGGAACATCACCATTCAGTCTCACCTATTCTGTCATTATCTTCACCCTGCGCGACTACTACCTCGGCTGTGGTATGTACTTTTCCGTTAACCATGAATCCCCAGCTGACACACTTTACGACATGGTTTGCCGGCACTTCCGCATCAGAGGCAAGCCCATGCCTGCTATGCACAAGTGCATCGAAAGGGTCCCCCGGCTCTGGAATTATGGGTGACACTCCTAAAGGCTCCATGAGTTTTTTGTATCTTTTAAGCAGTTCCCGTACAGCCTGCCGACCATCCTCAGCCAGTCTCTCTTCACCTGTAAGTATCCGCTCCATTGAGGCAAACATATCGAGTGCCCGCTCCTGCCAATCAGCCAAGGCGCCCTCATGCTTGATAGCAGCCAGGCGGACCTGCAGCAGCTCGTCCTCACGTTCTGCCGCTGCTTTTTGCAGCTCTTCTAGCCGTTTCTTCAGGCGCAATACCACCTCCTGCTGATCATCACTGCCGGGACAGTCTTCACGGGAGGCCGCTGTTTCCAAAACAGAGTCCCTTGCACTGCCGAATCTTCTCCCGAGCTCAGTGTAAGCCCAGACGATGAGAAACGCAGCGCAGATTAACAGGACAATAGAACCTGCCAGCAGGATATGGGCGAAGAAAGGTTCAAAAGTGTTGGCATTGACCAAGGCAATAGCCAGGCAGCAAAGGGCAATGGCGAGAAGACCTATGCCGAGCCCCAATATTGAGTACCTGGAGATTTTGTTGGGCGTTTGTGACATCTTAATTTCTCACCTCGCGTCTGGAAACTGTGTCGTTCAGAGGGATAGTAAGGTATTTTCCTGTCGGAATTTTGGCTGGGTCAGCAAGGTCATTAATCTTCAGCACTTCCCCAATCAGCTCAGCAGAATCGGGATCCTTCCCCAGGCGATAGAGCAAGGTCCAGATACTGTCACCCTGCATCAGGCGCAAGGAAACAGCCTCCACCGTAACGTATTCGACGATCTGAACCCTCTCTTCCACAACAAGGTTTTCGGGCTGCGGAACCTCAGTAACAGGCTCCTCCCGCAACAAGAGTTCTTCGTACAGGCTCGACAGTTTGGCATAATCCTGCTGGAGAGAGTTGATGCTCTCTTGCAGCTTCTCATCGACAACAGGTTCAACATAGATCAATTCTGGTTCAGTTTCAACGGGAGCTTGGGTCACGTAAACCAGAAGCTCTTCGTAGAGACTTGACAGCTTGGCATAATCCTGCTGGAGGGAGTCGATGCTCTCCTGTAGTTTCTCATCGACAACAGGTTCAACATAGATCAATTCTGGTTCAGTTTCAACGGGAGCTTGGGTTACGTAAACCAGAAGCTCTTCGTAGAGATTTGACAGCTTGGCATAATCCTGCTGGAGGGAGTCGAAATTGGCGTGCAGCTCCACATCGTAAGAGGAATCAGCGGCGGCAGATTCTGGCGCATTTCGGAAGTAATCCAGCAGATATCCGCTTATAAAAAAAGAGCCAACTACAACAACAGCTAGACCCACCGATAATCGCCTGAAAACTTTGTCATTTTGTGCCATAGAACTGCCCCTTTCTGTGTATATCTGGTTTCGAAATATACTCAAAACCACTTCCACATAATGAGACTGATCCCCTGCAGTTTTTTACATATTTGTAAATATCATGATCGAAAAGCTACGCTGCAACAAGCGGTTTTCCAGTGATGGTCTTAATTTTTTCCCCGCTGCTCTTTGGCAAGAGCTTTTCTCCTTCGCCTTCACCTAATATCACAAAATATCGCCTTTACCGCTCTCTTGGTTCGCAAGAAGAGTTCGAACTCAAGACGTCACTGGCTCCAGATCAGACCCATGTCAATGATTTTCAGGTGGCGTGGAACACAACGTACTATTACTATATTACGGCCGTTAACGCGCAAGGTTTGGAATCTGCACCCTCAGAACTTATGACATATACATTGACGGAGCCCTTAGAAATAAAGAATCCTGGGTACGATTCACAGTTTTACATGGGGGACACTTTGGTGTTGGAGTGGGATTCGGCAGAAGTCTTCGATTCTTACAGTATGCGTGTTTTCGTAGGAGATAACAAGTTTAACGGCCCATCATTTTATGCGGGCGCTGGGGCAAGTAAGTTGGAGATAGAGTTAAGTCCAGACAAGTTTTCCCCAGGCACCCACAGGATTTGGATCGACTACGCTGAAAAACGAATAAGTGACTTTGAGATCATCGTATCCAACAGCGGCTTTGTACCTTTTCAGATTCAGAGTAAGTAGGGCCAAATTCAAAGGAATGGCAAGCTCCAGCCGCCCAACGGTGGATATCTTGTTCGAGACAGGAAGGGGATCTTCCCAGAGCGTGTGCAGGGCAGGTCCCTTCATTATGTCACTTTCGAGGATTCTCTCCACACCCTCTGAGATTGTGAGCGGTCTTCCCCTCGCACTGCAGCTTTGACGTCAAGACAAATTAGGGCTTGCTTCCCAGCAAACAAAAACCGGGCCTTGCATCGAAATGCTAAGCCCGGCTAGATCATCATTTCCTTGGGTCTACGCCCTGACTCCCAAGTCCTGCATTGTCTTAATCAACACATCTACAGCTCTTGATGTGATGGAGTCCACACCAAGATCAATCATCCTGCGCATTGACTCCTCATCATCCGCCGTCCACACGTAAACTGCCTTGTCTGCAGCATGAATCGTCCGAACAAGCTCCTCCGTCACAAGCTTATGGTTGATATTGATGCCCAGGGCTCCGCAGGCCAGCACTTCGTCAACCAGGGATGATAAATACTCCGGTTCACTTGCTCGTAAGGGATCTGGTTTGACAGCCAGCAAGAAATCGAGGGCCGGGCACTCTGTTCGGGCCAAATCCACGGCATCTGATCCAATACCGGTGAAGAAAGCTCGCGCTCCCATTCCGGCTTCAGAGATCATCTCCCCTAACAGCCGCAAACCCTGTTTCTCTTTCATATCAAAGTTTACCCTGATCTGGGGATATTGCTCCATCAAGTGCAGGATTTCACTGACCCTAACCAGCGACGCTTCCACATCAGCACTGACAGGATCGTGGCTCAAGACGGGAATCCCGTCTCTAGCAAACCTTACGTCAACTTCAACTATGTCGGCGCCGCAGGCTATACCTGCCAGAAACGATTCGACAGTATTGTCCTCCGTACCTAGACAACCTGTATGGGCCGTGACCAAAATCTCTTTTGCCATATCTATGCACCCCTTAATGAATTGACAAAGCCCCTTAGACAGAGGCTATGCCAACACCCTAGTACTGCTGCGATTGTAATCTCTGTTATAGTTGGATGCTACCCTGTTACGAAATAAATAGGGTTGCCGATCAGGACAAACTGGTCCCGGAGAGTTTCCCGCACGTACTGAACCCGGAGCCAACGCTGGGGTCTTGCCAGAGTGACAGTTTCCTTGCCTGCCAGGGATTCGACCTTGGATTCATGGACAACTTCACCATCGGCAACCACCTGAAGAACGAGGGGTTCTTCCGCTTCTGTTACACCCACAGTGAGCTCCACCTTGCTGTCATTGGAACAAGGAATGGTATCGCCCATGGCATACACGCCTTTACCGCAGGCTGCTTCCAGTTCGAGCTGGGGTCCGGACGAGAGGAAAACTCGGCCTTGCTTGATCCCGTCCAGAAGTTCCCCAGTTTCAAGTGACGAAGCCAGGACATAGGTGTTTGCACTGTTGGGGTTGTAGAACCTTTCCTTATTGTGAACATCACGGGCGGCCACGCCTGTAATCCTATGGCCTTGATTGAGCAGTTCATCCCACCAGAGCAGGGCCCGCCAGTTATGCAGAGTCTTCGCACCTTCCCAGGGTCCCGACCAGATTTCCATGGCGTCAATGCGGGAAATGTTGGCATTGGTGTACTCCCACTCGCACCCGCAGCAGATAGGAGGCCCCGGCACAAAGGGATGGGCTATGGTGGCCAGAGCACCCTGCTTATCTACTTCGTCCAGGACTGAATCTAGAGTATCCTTGTTGCTCTGCACCCGCCAGTCAATGTAGTGGGATATTCCCGACACCACCAAATGACCGAAATAGGAAGACAGTTCAAGACCGCGAATAACCTTGATGGGCAAGTCAGATTTGATGTCAGCCAGGGCGGAAGTTGTATTGTGATCGGTCAGAACCATAAAGTCCAGACCAATGTTATGGGCATGATTGACAACTGTGACCAGATCATAGTCCCCGTCACTGTGGTTGGTATGGCTGTGGAGCTCCCCTGCATACCAGCGTTTTTTCCGTTGAGACTGGACAGTCTCAATTTCAATGGAAGCCACCACTTCCGGTGAGAAAACACCGTGGGTTTCAATCTCCGCGGTCCACTGGCCTTCCGGCAGGAACTGGCTGAAAAATCCTCGGCTGGAGACTGGGCCAATTGTCACCCACTCATTGAAATACTGAGGGGAATCCCAGCGTCCCCTAAACTCACCTTTGGGACCGTAGAGGGAAAACTTCAGCTGATTGCGTAAGGGCAAAAAGACCTCTGGTCTCTGGCGATAACTCTCCCATTTTCGCCTTACGCTTTCAGGCAGTTTGCGCTCGCCTATAAATCCGTCTGTAAACTCATCCAGTTTGGCTTTGACCAAACCGGCTGAAAAGTCATCCTTCTCGAGCCAATGGGGATCATAAGAAAACAGGATCCGCAGTTCCCTAGTGTTGGCTGGGACATCAAAGGGGATGTTGGTAAATGTGTTCATCTGTTCTGGAGTAAAGATAATCTCCTTTTTCATGTGTACTGGTCACCTCGTGTAGCAATGATGAATTTTAGTACTCTAACTGTTCCTAATTGACTTCTTTTTGCCTTATCTGAGGCAATAATGGCTTCATCGACTAAACGCACTATTTGTCGCTGATGGATCCTTTCAATCCATTATTGCATTTTTCTGCATACCCGGCAAATCCAGTACAGCCTAACACTCAACGAGCGCAGCTGCATCTTTACCAGTCCCTTGAATATTGTCAGAGATGCGAATCCTTCCAGCTCTAACATGGGTAAAGCCTTGCGCAGTGTCGGTCGACTCACCCTAAGTGTATCTGCGAGCTTTTGTTCTGGAGGCAGCTGTTCCCCCAAAACCCACCTGCCTTGCAGAATCATCTCGGCCAGTTCCTCTTTAACCACCGTACTTAATCTGACGCAAGTTCTACTTCTTCCTCTCGCTCCCTACCTGTGTCATCTGCACCGCCTTTTTATTGGCCAGCATACTTGCTGCACCCAAGACAAACAAGACTCCCCAGGCAACAACAATCGATCCCCAGCCCCAAAGGCTCACTACAAAACCTGTAATCACAGTCATAACGGCTGAACCCACATATGATGCGAAATCTAGATATCCAGCCAAGGTAGAAGACTTTCCGGTGGCCACAAATCGCATGGGGATGGAAGAAAGCAAGAGCAGATTGATCCCGTTGACAATTAACGAACAGACTCCAATCATCAGACTCAAGTACAAAACACTGCCTGTAAAAAAGGTTTGGCTAAGCACAAGAGCGATTACAGCCCCCACTGCGAAAAGTAAACTGACAGACTTACGCTCATCATTTTTGAAACAGCTGTTTATCCAGCTGGTAGCCAGCACTCCGGCAAACCCCATAACAGGAATAAGCAATGAATATCCTACCGCACCGGCGATGTCCAAACCGCGAGTTTGCATGAGCAGGGCAGGCATCCAAAGATTGATGCCGTCTTTGATCATGCCCTGAAACACTGTAGTGACTGAAAGGAGCAATAAATACGGTTGTTTGAGAAAGACAGCGGTATCCCTAAAATACTCACGCAGGGTCTGTCTGTGCTCTGTGACAGGGACCTCGCTTGCAATTTCCAGCCCTACATCTGCCGGCTTATCACGTACTTGTCTAAGCCAAAAAAGGGCTTGTAGAGCCAATATACAAGCAGGGAGCCAAAATACTGCTCGCCAATTGCCAGACATGGACAAAATCTGCCCGGACAGCCACCATGAAAACAAGGATCCTAGCACAAAGGAAGTTCCCAAGATAGTTGAAACGGTGTTTCTTTGCCGAGGCAAAACCCAATGGGAGGATACTTTGACGATAGGCCCCCAACCAGTGGACTGAAATATGCCGTTAACACCCCAAATTACAGCCATGGCCAAGAGCGTGTTGCTAAGGCCAAAAAGTAGGTTGCAGACGGCTGACCCCAGAAGACCGCCGAACACATACCAGCGTGCAGAAAAACGATCACCCAACGAACCGTTTAGGAGCTGGCCGAAGGCATACACCATATAAAAGGAGCTGCTCACCAAGCCTGTAGTCATCGTCGTCCAGCCAAACTCGCTTTCAATGACGGGCAAAGCGACCGCTAGATTCATGCGGCCTACATAATACAGAACATACGTCAGCCACACTGTGCCAATAATCCTCCATTGCCATAGATGGCTGTTGCTGTTAGTCCCCTTTGTAAGATATTCCCTTAATGTATGTCGATTTATCATACTATCACTTCAAGAAGATTGGATTGGTCCAGGCGACACCGCCGTCGGCACCAACAACTTCTACTCTCACATATTTTTCTTTACCGCCTAACTGATGAGATGCGATGCTCAATGTATCACCTGCAGCGGGGAAAAAGCTCTTCCCTCTCTCCTCGTAGGCTAC
>JAAYOM010000136.1 GCA_012520315.1 Bacillota bacterium
CTTAAAGCGCGGATCGTCTGACTGCATGTGATTGGAAAAGAGTACGAACCAGCTCTTGTAATAAGCGTCCATCAGGTTGTCGTGCTTTGACTCAAAGACTGGAATCTTGGACAGGAAGCTTTCCCAGGCCTCATTCCGCGCCTCCCGCAAAGCATCGTAGGAGCCGGTCTTTGCTCCAGAATTCAATGTAAAGTACATCTCAAATTGATAGGCATGATCCTTCTCAACGGTGATTGCCTTCTCAGCGCAATACCCCAGGTTGCGCCCCTTTGCTGAGACACTGTGTTGCTGTGCAAGCTTACGCATTTCTGGACGGACCCAATAGCGATACCTCTTCTTAGCATTAAATGTGTTGAAGTACAATTTCTGGGCAACATCGTCTTCACCTAGGGGATGGATGGTGCGCTCGTCAAATTCCTCCGAGAAGGAAAGCTGCAACCCCACTTTGCCCCGCCAGTCAATGCTCAGCTGATCCGGTGCAAACTCGCCTGCGATCTTCTTTTCTTCCTGCCAATGGTAGGGAACTCCCTGCGGCGACATTAGAATTCCGCCCGAAACTCGCAAGGTTAAGTCAAGGGCAGGAGGCGCCTGTGGCAGCAAGTTCACTATCAGCCTCAAAGCAGCATCATCACCGTGAACAACCAACTCTTCCTGGACCCGGATCATGTCATTCTCAAATGTTCTTGCGTGTGAAATCGGAGTGTAGGAAGAGTTTGTCAGAGTCAGTTGCAAAGGCTCGCCGGAGTCCAGCAGAAACTCCACTTCTGCCATGGGCTGACACTGAATAACCGATGCCACAAACAACTCGGCAATTCCTGGAAAACGCTGTTCGTCGGTTTTCCTCAGTGCAATCATGTTTCCAAATTGTTCGACTACATCTGAAGCTATCTTAAACCCCTTCATTGCTTTCATCCCCTGAAATCGGACATAAAGTGATGAATCTGAGTTGTACCTGTTCTCCCTCGCTGTAGCGATCATCGAAGGTTTCCCAAACAAGTTCCGTATTGTCTGCTAATCTCACAACATATCGCTTGAGGCTGCCGATATAGTACCTCTTGGTGATGGTTCCCCTGGCGTGATAGTTGTCACCTTCAACAACGCGAATCGTTTCAGGCCTTATCATCATCTTAGTTGCGCCTGGCGCCACTTTTCTGGCCAGGAGCTTCTCGTCGAGCGGAACACGAAGTTTGGCTTCAGGTCTTTCGAACCAGCCTTCAGGCGTAACCCTGCCCTCCACAAAGTTGGCCTCCCCAACGAAGCTGGCCACCAGGTGATTGGCGGGCCTTTCGTATACTTCCTCCGGTGTGCCCACCTGCTGGAGATCTCCCTTGTCCATTACTGCAATGCGATCAGCAATCTCCAGTGCTTCTTCCTGGTCATGGGTGACATACACTGCAGTGATGCCCAGGGTGCTTTGGATCTCCCGAATCTGCTTGCGGAGCGAAATACGAAGCTTGGCATCAAGGTTAGAAAGGGGCTCATCCAGCAGCAAGAGTTCAGGATCAATGACAATTGCCCTGGCAATGGCCACCCGCTGCTGCATGCCTCCGCTGAGCTGGTTGGGAAGATGCTTCTCAATGCCGGGCAGATCTACTACACCTAAGGCCCACTTAACCTTATCCCTAATATAACTCGCAGGCTTTTTGCGAATGCGCAGACCATAAGCCACATTATCGAAAATCGTCATATTCGGCCACAAAGCATAGTTTTGAAACACAAACCCAATTTGACGTTCCCACGGAGGAATGTATGTGACTTCACGCCTGTCGTAAAAGATCCGTCCTCCATCGGGCTGATAGAAACCGGAGATAATGCGTAAAAGTGTTGTCTTACCGCAGCCCGACGGCCCGATAATGGTAAAAAACTCTTGAGGCTCAATGGCAATGTCCACCGAATTCAGCACTCTTTTCTTGCCAAACACCTTAGACACTTTTTCAATCACAACTCCGGCCGCTTTAACGTTAGAAGTAGGTTGCAAAGGAGTCCTCTCCCTTCGAGTTCATTCTTGTCTTCTTGGTTATGACATACAATGGCACATACAAAATTATCATCAAGAGCACGGTCATGGCCGATGCAACGCCAAAGTCTGAGCCTGCTCGCGTCGTATTTTCGAAAATCACGGCCGTCATCGGTTTCCAAGGCGGACGGTAAAGAATAATTGTGGAACTGATCTCCGTCATGATCTGCAGGAACGATAAGGTGGCACCGGAGATGACACCGCCCATCATCAGCTTGAGAGTGATATCGCGGA
>JAAYOM010000137.1 GCA_012520315.1 Bacillota bacterium
GATGAGGGTCTTTTCAAAGGAAACATCGCCTGGAGCCCTGTAGGGCAGACAGGCAGGCGCGAGACCTCATTTGAGAGACCGCTAGCGAAATACCAAATACAGAGGCATTATCTTAGGCAGTAATGGTAATAACGATGCGAGAAAGCCGGCAAGACCAGGTTCTGGTCCGCCGGTTTTTTATCTGCACATCCACCGATTTCAGTCAGTTGAGTTCACACACTCCCAGGTGCAATTCCCGCTTGGGATACTTCTTGTTGGGAAGGACTAACAGGGCAGATCGAGAATAGAGTCGTATGTAGCAAGACAAAGGAGACTTGATATGTCTGTACAACTTAAGCTATATGATACGCGCAAAGAGTCGCTGAAGCCTATCCTCAAGTGGGCCGGAGGGAAGAGGTGGCTCGTGCCTTATCTTAAGCCCCTTTGGTCTCCTTTTAGGGAGTTGCGCCTAGTTGAGCCTTTCTGCGGCGGATTGGCTGTTACGCTGGGGCTTGAACCGGATACAGCTTTGGTGAATGACATCAACCCCCATCTGATCAACTTTTACAGGTGGGTAAAAGACGGACTGAAGATCTCTATTCCACTGGAAAATGACGAGAAACTCTTCTATCAGCATCGCGAAAGGTTTAACGAATTGGTTGAATCTGGTCAGGCCTGCTCCAAAGAGGCTGCTGAGCTTCTGTACTATCTCAACAGAACGTGTTTTAACGGTCTCTACAGGGTTAACTCTAAGGGGCTGTTTAACGTGCCCTTTGGCAAATACAAAACCATCAACTATATCAGGGATTTCACTGCTTACAGTGAGACTTTCAGTCAGTGGGAGTTTTCCTGTTCAGATTTTGAAGAGCTGGAGCTGGCGGAAAATGACTTCGTGTATGCCGATCCTCCGTATGATGTGGAGTTTACGAAATATGCCAAAGACGACTTCAAATGGGAGGACCAGGTAAGACTGGCCGAGTGGCTGGCTAAACACAGCGGCCCTGTTGTCTTGTCCAATCAGGCCACAGAACGAATAGTAAGACTCTACAAGAAGTTTGGCTTTGACATCCAGCTGCTCGAAGCTCCCCGAAGAATATCCTGCAACGGCGACAGGACTCCGGCAATGGAGGTATTAGCGACCAAGAACATTTGGAGGGGGTGATAGATGATGGCACGGGACACTAGCACAGGCCAGGTATTGGAGGCGATGGTGCTTCCGTCATTAACCCAGGGAGGATATACTTACCAGAAACAGGTTGACGTGGGTCGCAGGCCTAACGGAAGCAAGCACTACATAGATGTGTTGGCGCAAAAGGAAGGAAGAAAAATATTGATCTCGCTGAAGTGGCAACAAGTCCCTGGAACGGCAGAGCAAAAGGTGCCCTACGAGGTCATTTGTTTAATCAAAACAATTAGAGATTCAAATCAAGAGTTTGACAGAGCTTACATCGTACTAGGTGGACCAGGATGGTCACTGAGGGATTACTACGCTAGTGGTGATATGTACGAATATCTGCCTTATCGCGAGTATGTTTCGATCATGACACTGGAGGAATTTGTGGCACAGGCCAACATGGGAACGCTGTAGGGGAGGCGATTAGGTCGCCTCCACCGTCAATGGAAAGACAACTCCATGCCAAGCTTTCCGTTTTTAATTTTAATCGTCGCTAATCAATTACTACTGCCGAGTTGTGTTTTTCCCCAGGCTATTTGACCATGTCCTTCTCTAAATATATGACCATCTAAAGGAAGTAAATGCTGTACATAGAATACTCC
>JAAYOM010000138.1 GCA_012520315.1 Bacillota bacterium
ACAGCGATGTGTACAACGAGCCCCATCCATTCTTCGGCGGCCAGCCGATTTATGCGGACATAACCGAGTTCGCCGCTGAGGTTCCGAAGATCAACTACGGGGTCTACAACTACGAAGCCAGGGATGCTGTGGCGATGGCCATCTCCCAGGTGCTGGCGGGCTGGGATATTGATTCCGCCCTGCGTGAAGCAGAAGAAACTGTCAAATTCATGATGGGACCGTAAACATAAGCTTTTAGCGGGAGGCCGGCCTAAAATCCGGCCCTCCCGCCACCCACTGCATAGAGAGGGAGGGAATCTTATGGGCCAGGTATTAACGCTTAGACGGCGGCAGAGCCTGATTGGCTGGCTGTTTATTGTGCCTGCCTCTGTCCTGATTTTTATTTTTTACTTCTATCCCATGGTCCGGGCGGCGTTGCTGTCCTTCCAGACGGGGGTTGGGGTTAACCTGCAGTATGCGGGGACATTTAACTACCAGCGTCTGCTAGCCGATGCAGTGCTTAAAACTTCAATTGGCAATGTTATTATCTTTCTCATTATCCAAGTTCCGGTCATGCTGATTCTGGCTTTGATCTTAGCCAGCCTTTTGAATGATCCTAACCTCAAGTTTCGCGGTTTTTTCCGTACCGCACTGTTTTTGCCCTGCGCCACATCACTGGTCTCTTACGCTATTGTCTTCCGCTCCCTGTTTGCCCTGGACGGGTTCGTAAACTACCTGCTTACTAACTTGAACCTCATTGAACGGCCAATTAACTGGATCGGCAATCCCTGGACAGCCAGGGCTCTGATTATCATTGCCCTCACCTGGCGCTGGACAGGGTACAACATGGTGTTTTACCTAGCTGGGTTGCAAAACATCGACCGCTCCATCTACGAAGCGGCACTAATAGACGGGGCCAGCGGATTCACCAGGTTTATCAGAATTACCATTCCGCTCCTGAAGCCAATCATCCTGCTAACCACAATACTGTCCACAAACGGAACGCTCCAGCTCTTTGACGAGACTGCGAACCTGACTAACGGAGGGCCAGCCAACGCCACACTCTCCATATCCCAGTACATCTACCGCCTGTCCTTCCAGTATTCGCCCAGGTTCGGCTATGCTGCCGCCATTTCCTTTGTGGTCTTTGTCATGGTCGCAGTACTCTCTTTCATTCAAATGAGGGTGGGTGATACCAGATGATCCCCCGGCGCATCTTTACGATTCTCAAGTATGCATTTCTGTTTGCCGCAGCTTTGCTGTCGATCTTTCCCTTGGTCTGGATGGCGGTATCAGCTACCAACCAGAGCGTCGATGTGGTGACAGGCAGGCTCTTGCCTGGAACCTACCTCATGGAAAACTACCGGAAACTGGCTGATTCACATGATATAGGCCGGGCGATGTGGAACTCCTTCCGCAATTCGATCGGCGCCACAGCCGCTAGTCTCCTGGTCTGTTCTATTGCAGGCTACGGCTTTGAGATTTACCATGACAAAGGGAAGGACATCTTGATGCGGATTCTGCTTTTGTCCATGATGATCCCCTTTGCCGCGATCATGATCCCCCTCTTTATGATGGTAGGCAAGATGGGACTGCTGAATACCACCACAGCCTTTGTCCTGCCCACGGTATCGACGGCCTTTCTGATTTTCCTGTTCAGACAGAGCGCCCGCTACTTCCCCTCGGACATCATTGAGGCCGCACGCCTGGAAGGCATGAGCGAACTTGGCATCTTCTTCAGGATGTATGTGCCGATTATGCGCTCCACCTATGTCACCGCGGGGATTATCACCTTCATGAACGCCTGGAACAACTACCTCTGGCCCTTGATTATTATGCAGAGCAAGGACAGCATCGTGATGCCCCTTTTAATCTCCAACCTTATTGCCGGGTATGTAACAGACTACGGCATGGTGATGCTGGGGGTAACCTTAAGCGTACTGCCCACCGTAATTATCTTCCTGCTATTACAAAAGAGCTTTGCGGAAGGAATCCTAAGTTCGATGAGATAAAGGACTGAAAGGAATTAAGACTGGAGCGGCGAACTCAACCCCAAGACAGTCTAGGGAAAAGGGGCAGTGTTTATGAGTAAAGAGCAGCTGCTGTATGCTTCCCTCCACAACCTGTACCTGCTGGAGAAAGCAGAAACGGCCACTATTGTTTCGGATCTGATGGGCCTCCAGGCCCAATTTGCCAACAACCCCAAGTACGC
>JAAYOM010000139.1 GCA_012520315.1 Bacillota bacterium
AAAAAATGCCTAGGCACGTGATGACCTTTCACCTGCTTAGGCATTTTTGTATGGATTAACCGTGCAGCGATATACTGATCTCCAAAGTTCCAATCTCAGTTACTAGTGGAAGTACAATTGCTTTTTCGGTGGTCATGGTCAGAGTGCCATTTTCGCCTACAAAAACCTGTGGCGGTGAAATGTCGCAGACAAGCGAGTTTTGAGCAAGATAGGTAAGGGCATTTCCGCTAATGATATTGGCCACTTCGCTGAGGGCTGAGGTCACAAAGGCATCGAGCTTGTTCATTTCCATGCCCGACATGATGCGAACCATTTCTAAGGCCATGGTTTTAGGAAAACTGTATAAGAGCGTTCCACGCAAAGCGCCTGTAACTCCGATACCCACGTTGACTTCACTGACAGGTGCCAGGTCGTCAACAGCCCTGAGGGCTCCCCTTTCAGGCTCTAAGTTCAGCATAACCCGGAAAACATCTAGTGTCGCTTGGTAAAATGGGTTTATGTATTCGACTTTCATTTTCGATCTCCCCCAGCCCGTATGAACTCGCCGATTTTCTGATCTTCTCTCCCTACATGCATGATTAGCCATGTCATAACTTTGGCGCTGAACTCCTGAACCTTTTCTTCGTCGAACCCTTCGCGTTCAACTGTCTGAGCAAATTCCTCAATCTCTGCTTTGAAATTCGCATGAATGCGGGCATGTCTTTCTAGCTCGGGATAGCCGATTTCCCTTTGCAGTTCTTCCTCATCTGCAAAGTGGATGATTACATAATGCTGCATAAAAACCAGGGTTTCTTTCACTTTTTCCAGTCGATCTTCCCAAGGCCCATCGCTTTGTACTACCTTGATGAAGCTGGATACTCGTTTGAAAAGCTCTTGGTGTTGGCTGTCAATTAGTTCGGAGCCCACACGGTAATGTTCTTTCCACATAAACACTATTCACTCCTCTCAAAGCAGAGTTTCTCCGTAAGACGTACAGTTCCTGCCGAAGAAGTGTGGTATAATGATCTCATTAAACAGAGATGGAGGTCGATGCATTGGATTATCTAAGTATAGTGATGGTATTGATTGCAGTAGCAGCCCTTGTTGTGATACAAGCAGGAGAGGTGTATGCCCAAGAAGAGATCGGGCCGGAGAATCCTATAGTTACGATAGATCTCGGCGAACTTGGGGTAATTAAGGTTGAACTTCTGCCTGAGATCGCTCCAAACACAGTGAACAACTTCATCTCCCTTGTGCAGTCGGGGTTTTATGATGGGGTGATTTTTCACCGTGTTATTCCGGGCTTCATGATTCAAGGCGGTGATCCGACAGGTACAGGCATGGGCGGACCCGGTTACAGTATCAAGGGTGAGTTCAGCCAAAATGGATTCCAGAACAATCTCAAACACGAGCGCGGTGTCATTTCCATGGCACGCAGTTCTGCCCCGGACTCGGCAGGCTCTCAATTTTTTATTATGGTGAACGATAGTCCCCATTTAGATGGAGCCTATGCCGCCTTTGGCAGAGTGGTGGCGGGTATGGACGCGGCAGACAAGATTGTCTCGGTTCAGCGTGATAGGATGGACAGACCATTTGAAGATCAGCGGATAGAAAGAATTACAGTCGAAACCTTCGGGATTGAATACCCGGAGCCTGAGAAACTCTAAAGAATTAGGGGAGGACATTAATATGAGTTTGAAAATTGTAGGACCTGAATTACCAAATATCCCGTGGGAAGATCGCCCCGCTGGAAATAGCGATGTACTGTGGCGCTATTCACAGAACCCCATAATTCCGCGGGATTTGATTCCTTGTTCGAACAGCATCTTCAACAGTGCCGTTGTGCCCTTTGGCGATGAGTTTCGCGGTGTATTCCGCGTCGATAACAAGGCTCGGGAAATGCGTATCCATTCTGGGAAAAGTAAAGATGCACTGAACTGGACGATAGAGCATGAACCCATCCAATTTGTCTGCGATGATGATGAGATTGGCAACTTTGTCTATGGTTACGATCCCAGGGTGGTCTGGATAGAAGACCGCTACTATGTGACCTGGTGCAACGGCTACCATGGCCCGACGATTGGTGTAGCTTATACCAACGATTTCCACACCTTCTATCAGCTGGAAAATGCGTTTTTGCCCTTTAACCGCAATGGCGTCATGTTTCCTAGGAAAATTAACGGCAACTTTGCCATGGTCTCCAGGCCAAGCGATAACGGTCACACCCCCTTTGGCGACATATTCTACAGCGAAAGTCCTGATCTGACCTATTGGGGTAAGCATCGCTTTGTGATGGGCACCACGGTGGGCTGGCAGTCAACGAAGATCGGAGCCGGGCCCATTCCGATTGAAACCTCTGAGGGCTGGCTTATGATCTATCATGGCGTACTTACATCCTGCAACGGCTTTGTCTACCATGTGGGGGCAGCCCTTTTGGATCTGGATCAGCCCTGGAAAGTTATTGCCAGAACCACTCCGTACATTTTGTCGCCCCAAACTTACTATGAGTGTGTTGGCGACGTTCCTAACGTGGTGTTCCCCTGTGCTGCTTTAGTTGACAGTGCCACTGGCCGTCTCGCCCTTTATTACGGAGGGGCCGATACTGTAACAGCTGTGGCCTACGGCTATGTGGAGGAGTTGGTGCAGTTTATTAAGGATAACTCAAAAGTATAAGGAGGTAGTTTATGCTTAACTTTACGTTTTCGAACACTACTAAGATTATTTTTGGTCGCGGCGTGGAGGAACAGGCTGGAAAAGAGGCAGCTAAATGGGGCAAGAAGGTTCTGCTTCATTATGGCGGAGGACATATTGTACGCAGCGGCCTCAAGGATCGGGTAGTTAAGTCTCTGCAAGAAGCAGGCCTGGAGATTGTCGAACTAGGCGGCGCCCAGCCCAATCCAAGGCTCAGCCTAGTCAAGGAAGGCATCGAGCTAGCACGGAAGGAAGATGTTGATCTGATCTTGGCGGTGGGCGGGGGAAGCTCCATTGATTCCGCTAAGGCTATTGGAATCGGCGTGCCCTATGAAGGCGACGTTTGGGACTTCTTTGCAGGGAAGGCCCATGCCAAAGAGAGTCTGCCTGTGGGTGTTGTGCTGACTATCCCTGCCGCCGGCAGTGAGTCCAGTAACAGTACTGTTGTAACCAATGAGGACGGCTGGCTGAAAGTAGGTTACGGAGCCTTAGTCTTGAGACCCAAGTTCGCCCTGCTCAATCCGGAGTTAACTTTTTCCTTGCCGGCGTACCAAACCGCTTGCGGTGTCGCGGACATGATGGCCCATATTATGGAAAGATACTTTACTCTTGAAAAAGATGTGGGCTTTGGCGATCACCTCTGTGAAGCTGCCTTGCGCAGCATCATTCATGATGCACCGATCGCCATTGCGGAACCTGATAATTATGGAGCACGGGCCAACATTATGTGGGCTGGCACAGTTGCCCATAATGATCTCTTAGGCGTGGGGCGGAGCGAGGACTGGGCATCCCATAACATTGAGCACGAACTGAGCGCACTGTATGATATTGCCCATGGTGCAGGTTTAGCCATTGTTTTCCCTGCCTGGATGAAGTATGTATATAAACAGGATCCTGATCGCTTTGTACAATTTGCTGTACGTGTCTTCGGCGTAGAACAGGACTTCCACAATCCAGAGCGGACGATTCTGGAAGGGATCCGTCGTCTGAAAGACTTTTTCGGTCGCATTGGCTTGCCCACAACCCTGGCTGAGGCGGACATTCCCTCAGATCGCCTGGCTGAGATGGCTGCCAAGGCCACAGCAGGCGATACCAGGAAGCTAGGCAGCTTCATGCCCCTGGGAGAAGAAGATGTACTGGCTATTTACAAACTCTGCGCGAGTGATGCTTAGTTCACTCTAGCGGCGACGCAAAATGGTGATGGGGCGGATGATTTCGTCCCATCCTTCACCTAGAGGCCTATTCCAGTTCCAGTCATTCCACCAGCCGATGAACTCAAAGTCGTTGAGTTTAGTGGCGGCTAGCATAAACTCCTGGGGAAAAATTGCCCGGCGAACTCCGCTGTGCAGCAGCTTTTTGGGCTTGCCGCTGTCCTTGATAGTAAAGAGGATGTTCTCTTCATAGAGCTGTTCAGGGGCATTTTTCAGGCGGGTAGTATAGCGGGTAGTAACAGTAATGCCGTCTCGGCGCATAACCCAGCTGTCCTGGCTGTTGTCCAGGGGCGAAAAATCAACACACCAGTCTAAAAAATAAAGGCCGCCCGGCTTTAAAGCCCGGTGCACGTTGGCAAAATGGCTTAAGAGCTGTTCGGTATCATTAACATAAAGAGAACCGAGCATGATGTAAATAAAGTCCATAGGTTCTTCCAGCTGGAAGTCAATGAAGTTGGCCAGGTAGAACTGGGCCTCGATTCGGTGTTCTTCCGCTTTGCTTTGGGCAAACTCAAGCATGGTTGGACTAAGGTCTAGGCCATAGTACTTGTAGCCTCGCCTGACAAACTCCACCATGTGGGGACTGTTGCCGCAGGCCAGTTCTAAAACGGAATGTACTGGAATCCTGGAATATTTGCGGATGGCCTCTTCCATAACCTCCACTTCCGCCGGTATATTTCGGTAGGAGTAGGCTACTTCGTAATATTGGGGATACCCATAGATCGAATCCACGTGATCACCTTTTCTAACAATAATTTGAAGGGAAGAGAATCATGAATCACAGTAGGGCCACCTTCGGCGGCGGCTGCTTTTGGTGCTTAGATGCAATCTTTTCTGATTTGGCTGGTGTTTCAAAAGTTGTTCCCGGCTACAGCGGGGGACATGTAGAAAAT
Organism: Bacillota bacterium; assembly: GCA_012520315.1. Classification (GTDB taxonomy): domain Bacteria; phylum Bacillota; class Limnochordia; order Darwinibacteriales; family Darwinibacteriaceae; genus UBA5420. The sequence continues at coordinate 4,775 of JAAYOM010000139.1, forward strand.
CCCAGTTATGAGCAGGTTTGCACCGATAAGACAGGCCATGCCGAGGTTGTTCAGATCACCTATGACCCAAGTGAGATCAGTTATAAGGAACTGCTGGAAGTATTCTTCAGCACCCATGATCCTACGACGCTCAATCGACAAGGGGGCGACATTGGCACACAATATCGCTCAGTCATTTTTTATGAAACCCGAGAGGAAAAAGATATTGCTCAAGAAGTCATCGCCCAAATGGCTGAATTATGGGATGATCCTATCGTTACTGAGCTTACTGAACTTGAGAACTTTTATCCCGCGGAAGACTACCATCATGACTACTTCGCGCAGAATCCCGGCCAGGGTTACTGCCAGATGGTTATTGCACCTAAGGTGGCCAAGTTTCGCAAACGGTTTCAGGCAAGGTTAAAGTCTCAGTGACGGCGTGGGAAGCATGAGGGTTGCGAAGTAGTCTTCTGGAGTTTCGGCGCGCCGAATCAGTTCTGTGCTTCCGTCGGACTTGAGCAGGACTTCTGCTGAACGGAGCTTCCCATTATAATTATAGCCCATGGAAAATCCGTGGGCTCCGGTATCGTGAATGACTACCAGATCGCCCAGTTCAATCCGGGGCAGCCGCCTGTTGACGGCAAACTTATCGTTGTTCTCGCATAATCCACCTACTACATCGTAGATGTGATCATGGGGAAAGTCTTCTTTACCGGCAATGGAAATATGGTGGTAAGCGCCATACATGGCCGGACGCATGAGATCAGCCGCGCAGGCATCGAGGCCGATGTAATCTTTGTAGATTTCCTTGCGGCGGATGGCCTTTGCAATCAAGTGTCCGTAGGGAGCGAGCATAAAACGCCCCAGTTCTGCAACTACGGCCAGATGGCCGAGACCTGCGGGCGCGAGGACTTCGTTAAATGCTCTCTCCACCCCGGCTCCAATGGCCATAATATCGGCAGGTTCTTCGCTGGGGTGGTAAGGGACTCCGATACCTCCAGAAAGGTTCACCAGAGTGAAATGTGCTCCCGTTTCTGCCTGAAGATCCCGTACCAGCTCAAAGAGTATTTTGGCGAGGGTGGGATAGTATTCATTGGTCGTAGTGTTGCTGGCTAAAAAGGCGTGGAGGCCAAATTCCCGTACACCCAGTTCGAGCAGACGCTCGATGGCGAGATTCAGCTGGGGGCGGGTCATGCCGTATTTAGCCTCTCCCGGCGTATCCATAATTTCATTGCTGATGGAAAAGTTGCCGCCGGGGTTATAACGCAGGCAGACTATTTCCGGGATGCTGGGTAACTTTTCAATATACTCTACATCAGTCAGATCATCGAGATTAATAATTGCACGCATCCGATGGGCTTGCTCAAAGTCCTGGAGGGGTGTCATGTTCGATGAAAACATGATTTCCCGTCCTTGATAGCCCAGCTTTTCTGCGAGTAAAAGTTCGGTATAAGTAGCGCAGTCTACGCCGCAGCCTTCTTCTCTTAAAATCTGAAGAATGGCAGGATTGGGCGTAGCCTTGACTGCAAAATACTCTTTAAATCCTGGGTTCCAGGCAAAGGCTTGATGTAGTCGGCGTGCATTTGCGCGAATTCCCTTTTCATCATAAAGGTGAAAGGGTGTGCCGTATTGAGCTGCAATTTTGTGAAGTGTCTGAGCATCTACAAAGGGTTTTTTCATGCGAACCTCCAAAAAATAAAGCAGCCCAACCCAAGGGGGTTGGGCTGTGTGTATTCAAGACAATCTAGAGACTAATAGCCAGTTCCAAGGCTATTTCCATCATGTTGGTAAAGCTGACTTGACGGTCATGGGCAGGCAGTTCTTTGCCGCTGTGCAGTTCATCGGAAATAGTCAGCATGCAGAGGGCATTCTTTTTGGCCTGAGCTGCATTCATGTACAGGGCGGCCGCTTCCATTTCCACGGCAAGAACCCCCATATCTTTCCAGGGTTGGCTGCTCACTGGATTATAGAAAATGTCTGCGGAGAGGATGTTGCCCACAAAGAACTTTTGCTCCTTTGCTCTGGCTATGCTGACTGCCTTTTCTAGGAGCTCGTAGGTTGCTATGGGGGCATAGGTTCCTGGCAAGCCGTATTGATAGGCGTATCTCGAGTCGGTGCAGGCGCCCATGCCAAAAACCATATCCATGATCTTTACATCATCACGGATTGCACCTGCCGAGCCAATGCGGATAATATTGTCCACATCATACATATTATACAGTTCATAGGTGTAAATTCCAATGGAAGGCATTCCCATGCCGTGTCCCTGCACTGATACGGGTTTACCCTTGTAAAGCCCTGTAAATCCGTACATGCCCCTCACTTCATTATAACACTTTACATCCTCAAGATAAGTTTCTGCCACGAATTTAGCCCGCAAGGGATCTCCGGGCATGAGCACCGTCTTGGCAATATCGCCGGGCTTGGCAGCATTATGCGGTGTAGTCATGTGTATCCTCCTTTGTCTTCCTAATTTTAGTATGCTGTATAATTAGACAAATGCTTCATTCTTCCTTCAACCCCGACCCAAGTCGCCTCAGCACGAGAACCCGCATATGCTAGTGATGTAGCTAATCCTAGGTGAAAGGAGGAATGTGCATGTCTCTTATGCATGTGGTTCAGCCGGGGGATACCCTGTGGGGTATAGCCAACCGCTATCAGGTCAGTCTCGAGGCTTTGCGCAGGGCCAATCAGCTCGGTGACGATCTAATCATGCCTGGTCAGGAGCTTCTGATCCCGGCAGCGCAGGAAGAGCCTATAGATCGGCCCATGAATCCTGGCGCAGAACCGCCGCTTTCCGGCACTTTGGTTCTGCCTTCCCTGGACGGAGGGTATGAACTGCCAGAGGGAGAGTATTCCCAGCAAGATCTGGACGACATTGCCCTCATGGCCCGGCTGGTCTTTGCGGAAGCAAGGGGTGAGCCGTTTGAAGGACAGATTGCGGTTGCCGCTGTGCTGCTCAACCGTTTGGAACATCCTGATTTCCCCGCTACAGTGCGGGGAGTAGTCTATCAGCCGCGTCAGTTTGAACCTGTGGCAAACGGAACAATCAACCAAATTCCAGACAACCTAGCCTATCTTGCAGTTCTGCGGGCTAGAGAAGGGGCAGATCCTACCAATGGATCCATCTTTTTCTGGAATCCCCGTAAAGTGAAGGCGTCTAGTTGGGTATGGACCCAGCCTGTCAAGCTGCAGATTGGAAACCATGTTTTTGCTTAAAAAAGCAGCCCCCTAGGGGGCTGCTTGACTAGGCTGCCTTTGTTTAGAATGCTTCTGCCAGTCTCTTGTAAGTGTTGTAACGACGCCTTACATCGGCTTCGGCCTCTGCATAGAGCTCTTCAGAAATCTCTGGGAACTGACGAGCTAAGCGAGAGTAACGCACTTGACTCTTGAGGTAATCCTTGAACTGTTCGTAATTGGGTTCCTTCGAGTCAAGAGTGAAGGGATTCTCGCCGGCCTCTTCCTTGCGAGGATCGAAGCGGTAGAGATTCCAGTAGCCGCACTCTACAGCACGCTTGCTCTCTTCGACGCTTTGGCTCATATCTATGCCATGGTTGATACATGGTGAGTAGGCGATGATCAGCGACGGTCCATCATAGCTTTCGGCTTCGATCATGGCTTTCAGGAGCTGGTTGCGGTTAGCGCCCATAGCAACGGTTGCCACATAGACATAGCCGTAGCTCATGGCCATCATACCCAAATCCTTCTTGCGTGTGCGCTTGCCTGCGCTGGCAAACTTGGCGACTGCTCCTGTAGGTGTAGCCTTGGAAGCCTGGCCGCCGGTGTTGGAGTAGACCTCGGTATCCAGTACCAGTACGTTCACATCAGCACCGGAGGCAAGTACGTGGTCTAAACCGCCGTATCCGATGTCATAGGCCCATCCGTCTCCGCCGATAATCCAGACAGACTTTTTCACCAGGATGTCTGCATTGTCCAAGATGGACTGGAGCACTTCCTGCAGATCGCCTGTGGTTTGCTCAATGGCTGTAGGCAGAAGTTCTCTAATCTGAGCTGCAGCAGTCCGGGTCACATCAGCATCGTTGAGATTGTCGATCCAGAGCTGGAGAGCTTCTTTCAGTTCTGCCGGGATGTCTTGGTCGAGAAGACCAGCCATCATTTCAGCCAGTTGGCTCCTGCGGGCTTCCTGAGCAAGATTCATGCCGAAACCAAATTCAGCGTTGTCCTCAAAGAGGGAGTTGGCCCAGCTTGGTCCATGGCCGTGCTCATTCATCGTATAGGGGCAGGTTGGTGCACTTCCGCCGTAGATGGAGGAGCAGCCGGTGGCGTTGGCAATCATCATGCGATCGCCAAAGAGCTGTGTAGCCAGTTTGATATAAGCGGTTTCGCCGCAGCCGGCACAGGCTCCGGAGAACTCAAAGAGCGGCTGTCTGAACTGGCTGCCCTTGACATTGGTCGGGGCAACGTGTTCAGCCCTGTTGGGCAGACCCAGTGCAAAGTTCCAGTTTTTGTCCTGTACAAGAGCGTGGTCGGCCAGGGGCTCCATGACCAAGGATTTTTCCTTCGATGGGCAGACCTGGGCACAGTTGCCGCAACCTGTACAATCCAGAGGAGAAACCTGGATGCGATAGCGCAGATCGGCCAAATCGCGTCCGGTACCCTTGATTGTGACAAACTCTTCCGGTGCATCTGCCAAATCTTCCTCTGTCGCCACGAAAGGACGAATTACCGCATGTGGGCAGACAAAGGAACATTGGTTACACTGGATACAATTTTCCGGAATCCATCTAGGTACATTAATAGCAATACCGCGTTTTTCATATGCCGTGGTTCCAGTCGGCATAATGCCATCTGGTGTGAAGGCGCTTACAGGAAGCTCGTTACCCTTGAGGGACTGCACGGGACGAACCACATTGTCCACGAACGGGGTGGCAGGTTCCGCTGTTGCAGCAGCTTCTGTTGCTTCAGCCCATGTTGCTGGATAGTCAATCTGAACTAGGTGAGAGGTAGCGCTGTCTACCGCGGCATAGTTCATGTTAACGATCTTTTCGCCCTTGTCGCCATAGGTAGCAAAGATAGCTTCCTTGATATATTTAGTGGCGTCAGCAGGCGGGATAACGTTGGCGATTTGGAAGAAGGCAGACTGCAAAATGGTGTTGATACGTCCGCCCAAGCCAATTTCTGCTGCAATCTTGACAGCGTCAATGTTGTAGAAACGAAGTTTCTTCTCGGCAATCGTCCGCTTAAGCGATGCAGGCAGCTCAGTTTCCATTTCCTCCAGGCTCCAAGGGGAGTTCAGCAAAAAGACTCCGCCCTCTTTAATGCCGTTTAACATGTCGTAGCGTTTGACATAGGAAGGGTTATGGCAGGCGACCAGATCAGGCTGGCTTACTAGGTAAGGCGCCTTGATGGGCGTGTGGCCAAAGCGGAGGTGAGAAATGGTGATGCCACCGGATTTTTTGGAGTCATACTCAAAGTAGCCCTGGGCATACATGTCTGTTTCGTCACCGATAATCCTTATGCTGTTTTGGTTGGCGCCAACAGTTCCATCGGAGCCAAGGCCGTAGAACTTCGCACTGATGAGACCTTTAGGTGCGATATCTAAGTCTGCTTTGACTTCAAGGGATGTACCGGTTACATCATCAATGATGCCTACGGTAAAGTGGTTTTTCGGCTCGCTGCTTGCCAGGTTGTCAAATACCGCTTTAACCATGGCAGGTGTAAACTCCTTCGAGCTGAGGCCGTAACGACCGCCAACAACTTCAATATTGCCCCGTCCAGCCTCGACTAAAGCAGCTTGTACATCGAGGTACAGAGGTTCGCCTAGAGCACCTGGTTCCTTAGTGCGATCCAGGACGGCTATGCGTTTGGCGGTGGCAGGAATGGCATCAATAAAGTGCTTAACTGAGAAGGGACGATAGAGACGAACTTTAACTAGACCCAATTTAGCTCCCTGGGCGTTAAAGTATTTTACGGTCTCTTCAATTGTGTCTGTGCTGGAGCCCATAGCAACTATGACATGCTCAGCATCTTCGGCCCCTACATAGTCAAATGGCTTGTAGTGACGGCCCGTCAACTCTGCTACTTGGTTCATCACTTCAACCACAATGTCGGGAGTGGCTAGGTAAAATGGGTTGGCGGCTTCGCGTCCCTGGAAGTAAATATCAGGGTTCTGGGCCGTTCCCCTCAGTTCTGGATGCTCAGGATTCATGCCCCGTGCTCTAAAAGCAGCAACGGCTTCTTTGTCAACGAGGGCGGCCATTTCATCATAGTCAATGACATCAATTTTCTGCACCTCATGGGAGGTTCTGAAGCCATCAAAGAAATGGACAAAGGGTACACGGGCCTTGAGGGTAGCCAGGTGTGCTACAAGTGCTAAGTCCATGCTTTCCTGAACTGAAGCTGAGGCCAGCATAGCAAATCCTGTTTGCCTAGCAGCCATCACGTCAGAATGGTCACCAAAGATAGATAGGGCATGGGCAGCCACAGAACGGGCTGATACGTGGAAAACTGCTGGCAGCAGTTCGCCGGCAATCTTGTACATGTTAGGAATTTTCAGAAGCAGTCCCTGTGAAGCAGTGAAAGTAGTGGTAAGTGCTCCACTCACCAATGAGCCGTGCACCGCACCTGCGGCACCAGCTTCAGATTGCATTTCGGCAACACGGACAGGACGTCCGAAAATGTTTTTTCGTCCATGGGAGGCCCACTCATCGCAGTACTCACCCATGTCAGACGATGGAGTAATGGGATAAATCGCAGCTACGTCACTAAAGGCGTAGGCCACATGGGCGGCTGCGAAGTTTCCATTAACAGTCATCTTGCGCATAAGTTCACTATTCCCCCTTAGATAGTATTGAAATAAAGCCTGTGGGACAAAAATGCGCCCTCCTGTGTATGTCCCCTACTTAGTGACCAGGGTCACAAGAACAGGCATTTTTTCTTCCGGAATACTTTCTAGATTAGCCAATAGATTCCTTCCCAATTATACACCTTTCTCTTCTAATACGTCAAATAATTAACAGGGGGGAAAGGGCCTGATGCTTAGAACACTACCAGGCCCAATAGACTTACGATTTTCGTAAGTATTATGCAAATTAATACGCCTAGAATAGTGGGGAGGAGGGCAGAGAGCAATGTCCATTTCAGTCCGCCAGTTTCCTTCTTGATTGTCAAAAGTGTGGTGCCGCAGGGCCAGTGGAAAATAGTGAAAATCATGAAGTTCAGTGCGGTGAGCCAGGTCCATCCGTTAGCCAGCAAAATCTCCTGGAAGGCTCCCAGCCCTTGCACTTCCATCAGCGCTCCCTCAGAGAGATAGATCATGAAAATAATCGGTATGATGATCTCGTTGGCGGGCAGCCCTAAGATGAACCCCAAAAGGATGACGCCATCGAGACCCATGAGCTGCCCAAAAGGATGGAGCCACCCGGAGAGGTGGGTCAGCAAGGCGGTATCTCCAATGGTGACATTTGCTAACACCCAGGTGAGGAGGGCGCAAGGGGCTGCTACAATGACTGCTCGCCACAGCACGGTTAAGGCCCGATCTAGTAAGGAGCGTACTAAGATTGTACCTACCTGGGGAAGACGGTAGGGAGGAAGCTCAAGGATAAAAAAGGACGGTTCGCCACGTAAAATAGTAGATGCAAGAAACTTTGAGACCAATAGAGTGGCAAAGACGCTGATCACAAGGGCAGCTAAGACAACAGCGGCAGCGGCGGCCGATCCAGCCTGCACGCCGATAACATAGCCGGCCATAATGGTCCCCATCACAATCAGCATGGGAAAACGTCCATTACAGGGCACGAAATTGTTAGTGAGGATAGCAATTAAACGCTCCCTGGGCGAATCGATAATTCTTGCTGCCATTACCCCGGCTGCATTGCATCCAAAGCCCATGGCCATTGTCAATGATTGCTTGCCATGCGCGCCTGCCTTTTGAAACAAGCGGTCAAGGTTGAAGGCAAGACGGGGCAGATAGCCTAGATCCTCCAAAAGCGTAAAGATGGGAAAGAAGATGGCCATGGGAGGAAACATTACAGAGACGACCCAAGCCAAACCTCGAAACAGACCCAGGACCAGGGCGCCATGGAGCCAATCGGGACTGCCTAGTTTGTTGAAGAACAGGGTCAACACGTTTTCTATGGAAAAAAACAGGCGGGCCAAGAGTTCTGAGGGATAATTGGCGCCTACAATGGTAATCCACAGGATACATGCTAAGAGAGCTAGCATTAAGGGGGTGCCGAAGAGACGGGAAGTGACCAGCTTATCCAAGCGGGCTGTTACATCACATGTTTGCTGGGAATTGTCCGTCACTTGCCTGGAGATTCTTTCTGCATGGGCATAAAAGGAAGCTGAAAGCTCACCCTCGTTCAGTTCTAATTTTGGGGGGCTCGGTTTGAGGCTGCCCACTGCCACCCGCGCAATGGCATCCTTTAGTGTGTTCAACCCCACACCTTTAGTAGCGGTGGTAGGAACAACCGGAACGCCTAGCTCTTTTTCAAGCTGATGCAAGTCCAAATTGAGATTTTGGCGTCTTGCTTCATCCATCAAATTCAGGCAGACAATCACTCGCTCCGTAAGCTGAGTTACTTGCAGCACGAAGTGGAGGTTCCTCTCCAAGCAGGTTGCATCAACTACTACAACTGTAACCAGGGGCTGGCCGGACAAGATAAAGTCCCTAGCCACTTCTTCTTCTGGGGAGGCCGCTAGGAGTGAGTAAGTGCCCGGCAGATCAACTATTTCGTAGGTGTGACCCTGGTATTTGTAACTTCCCTGAGCTAAACTGATGGTTTTTCCAGGCCAGTTACCGGTGTGCTGATTCAGTCCGGTGAGTCGATTAAACACGGTGCTTTTTCCAGTGTTGGGGTTTCCTGCAAGGGCAATTAAGTACGGCTGTGGCATGGCCTAGACCTCCCTAAAGGTTGAATAAGCACGTTTTGTGCAGTAGAGCGGCGGAGAGCTAACACGGTGCCGCGCACAAGATAGGCCGCCGGGTCGCCGCCGCGGCCTCGGAAACGGGCCTGAATACAGGTCCCCGGCAGTAGGCCGAGATCCAGAAGTCTTTGCAGTAAGATCCCCTCAGAGTCAATACTCTGGATGATTCCTGCCTCGCCGGGCAAGAGATCCGCCAAGTTCAAGACTGCCACTTCCTTTCACATTCACCCTACTAGACTATGAAATATTCATCTATTGGTGAGTGGGCTGGATGTGGGACAGGGATTGGGAAGTGGAGTGAGAATATAAAGGTTAGCAAGGGAAGTGGGAGGCGTAGACGATGGACTTAGATTTAATTAAAGACAAAGCATGGCAGAGCATGGGTACCAGACACTCTCACCCAGACCGCGAACCAGGGTATGCGTACTACCACGGCCAGAGGGTTGCGAAAATAGGGATTCAGCTTAGGAAACTGGTGTTTCCAGATCAGTCCAGCTATGATGACGTCATTGTTGTGGGCAGCTGGTTCCATGATGTGGGGAAAGGCATTGAACCTCACTGGGAATACGGAGCACTGATTTGCCGGGAGATTCTTGCAGATTTGTGCCCTGCTGACACGCTTGAGAAGATCGTGGAAATTGTGGGCTCCCACACGCTGCGCAAGGCAGGCCATTACCCAGACTATGTAAAACTTGTGCAGGATGCGGACATCTTAGATCATTTTGGAAGTCAGGAAATCTGGCTCCGTTTTTGGCATAGCGCGTATCGCAGGCGAAATGTGGAGGATGCTCTGCGATTCCAGCGAGATTCTTACCTGCCCCATATCAGCAAGGTGCGGCAGCTGCTGAATTTTCCCCAGTCGATTGAATTCTTCGATGAGAAAGATCGGTTTGTTCAAGAGTTTATGAAGCGCTTTGCCAGGGAAGCGCAAGGAGAATTGTGCGGAGAATAAGAAAAGACCAGGGGAACACAAAGCCCTGGTCCTTTCGGTGGGAGGAAGTAACAAAGTGAAGAATGCGAAGAGATCTAGTGCGAACCAACTCGTTTGTTGTCAATTGTGACTTCGACGTTTTCGGTGAGTACATCCGCATAAGTATAAGAACGACGACGTACCGCAGTTTGGTCTAAATCTACTACAAATAGCTTTGGATATGTTTCTACGAGGGTACCTTCAGACTCCAAGAAGCGACGACGTCCTTTGCTGGCCCGAATAAACACCTTTTTGCCTAGATTTTGCTCTAGATGGTGCTTGATGTCTTCGATTGTGGTTCGTTTTTCAACAGCCATAGCTTTCAATCCCTTCTAGTTTAGTCTAGTTGCGGGAGCTAAATCCCGGGAACAAAAAAAGCGCCTAACCACTGAGACGTTCATCTCAGGGAAAATGCGCTTGGCGTACTCCTACGAGGTTAGCTGACGGGTTAGGGCACCCAAGTTGCCCCTTTTGCTCCCCATGTTCCAAGAGCAAAACTCACCCCAAAAACCGGTTCCCCCGCTGTCATTGTGCTTGCACAGCATTCTATGGCGTTCCGAATCTCGAAACATCCATACAATGATATTCGGAGATCTTGGCGTCTTAGCACGGAATTCGTCACATGCCAAAACGATGTGTTTATAGTATACCACGAAACTAAGTATCTCGTCAAGGGCAAGAGGGAACTTTGCCAAGAGTGGTATTTAAAGCCAGTTAGGGGGATTGTGGAAGAGAGAGGAGGCAGAAGTTGAATATTGTCATAGTAGGTATTGGCAAGTTAGGATTCAAGCTTGCAGAAATCTTGGTTAGTGAGGAAAATAACATTCAGGTGGTAGACATCAATCCAGGGGCACTGACCCGTATCGCCAACCGAGTTGATGTCTTGACGGTTCAAGGCAATGGTGTTGAGCTGGAAGTGTTGGACAAAATCGACATGAAAGCAGCAGACTTGGTGGTAGCGACCACGGGCAGTGACGAAATCAATGTCTTAGTCTGTTTAACTGCGAAGCGTCTTGGAAGCACACGGGTTGTGGCCCGAGTGAGGAGTCCGGAGTATGCAGGCCAGATCGAATTCTTCAAGAGTGAGTTTGGGATCGATTTTATCACCAACCCCGAACTTGACACAGCCCTTGACATAGCACGCTATATTCTCCGGGGGTATGCTGCCCACATGGAGTCTTTTGCCGGAGGGAAAGTCGGTCTGTTTGACGTACCCGCGCAGGCGCTGCCTGATTTGGTGGGCCGGCGCCTGGCAGACATCGATTCTTTCCCTGAGATACTGGTGGTAGCGCTTTACCGGGACGGTGACGTTGTAATTCCCTCAGGTCAAACGGAACTTAAGGAGCAGGATATACTCTATCTAATGGGCCGCAGGGAAACTGTGACAAACTTTGCCAGGGGACTTTCTGACTTAGGAGAACGCCATGTTACTCGCAAGGTGATGATTTTAGGGGGCGGCCGGGCAGGTTTTTACCTGGCGCAGCGCCTTTTGGCCAACGGCTTGGCTGTGAAAATCATTGAACAGGATGAAGAGCGCTGTGATTATCTGGCAAGTTCTTTGAAGGGGTCTGCCCTGGTTCTGTGTGGAGATTGTACTGATCTAGAGCTGCTTCAAGAGGAAAACCTCGGAGAGATGGATGCGCTCGTGTCCTTAACAGGCAATGATGAAGAAAACCTTATGCTGGCACTTTTGGGCAAACAACAAGGGGTATCCAAAGTTGTAGCCAAGGTGAGCCGCTCTAACTTTGTGCCCCTTATTGAACAGTTGGGTATCGATCGTGCGGTGAATCCAGTCTTGATTTCTGCCGGTGAGATTGCCCGATTCATCCAAGGCGGAGAAATAGCATCCTTATCACTCATGTTTGGGGGCCAGGCTGAGGCCCTGGAGATTGTTGTACCTGACAGTGCGAAAATCATTGGCCTGAGCTTGGCTGAGGTCAAAATTCCCAAAGGCTTGATCATTGGTGCTATTGTGCGGGGCGGGCAAGTTTTGATTCCAAATGGACAGACCGTTGTGGAAGCGGGGGATCGGGCAATAGTCTTTTGTCTGCGAAGCGAGGTTCCCTCACTGAACAGGCTGTTTTATCCGAGGCAAAGGGGGTTCTTGCATGAACTATGGCATGGCGGCAAGGGTGATCGGAAATCTCCTACTTCTTGAAGCGGCTATTCTCTCCATACCTCTCGGTGTTTCCCTGTACTTCAAGGAGAGGAATGCTGTCTTGGGCTTTCTTCTGACCATGGGGATTGCCGGTTTGATCGGCCTCTTTCTGTCTAATGTAAAAAAGGAGTCTGTCCGCTTGAGGGTCAAAGAAGCGGTGTTGATTGTAACTTTAGGCTGGCTTCTTGTCTCCTTCTTCGCTTCGCTGCCCTTCATCTTTTCCGGGAGTATACCCAGACTGGTTGATGCTTTTTTTGAAGCGGTTTCTAGTTTGACAACTACAGGCTCTACGGTTGTCAAGAACGTGGAAGAGCTGCCTAAGGGTATTTTGTTTTGGCGATCGTTCTCCCATTGGCTGGGCGGCATGGGTATTCTTGTCATGACTTTGGCTATCCTCCCTACTCTAGGTGCAGGAGGACAACAGATTTTTCGAATTGAGAGTCCAGGACCGGCGCCGGATAAGTTCACACCGCGGGTTGTAGCTACAAGCAAGATTCTCTACTCCATCTACCTGTTCTTGACTGTTGGGCAGATTACGCTCCTGCGCTGGTCGGGCTTACCATGGTTCGAAAGCTTCCTGTGGGCTTTTGGGACGGTAAGTACAGGTGGGCTTGGACTGTACAGTGACAGTATGGTTCGCTATGGAGCAAATGGATTTTTGATCATTGTCACAGCAGTGGGCATGATCCTGTCTGGAATAAACTTTTCCCTGTACTATGATCTGGGGAAGCGGCGGTTTAAGCAGATTGTAATGGATGCAGAACTCCGTCTTTATCTGGGGATACTGCTTGCAGCAACACTCCTGGTTTCGCTTAATCTATACGGGAATGTTTACGTAAGCGCAGGCGAAACTGTCAAACAGGCGTTTTTCCAAGTAAGTTCGATTATGACTACTACAGGCTATGCCACGGCAGACTATGACCTATGGCCTGCTTTTAGCAAAGGGGTGCTGTTTTTTCTCATGTTTGTGGGGGGCAGTGCCGGGTCTACCTCTGGGGGCATCAAGGTAATTAGATTCTTGGTGGCGGGTAAGGTGATTAAGCGAGAGTTTGCTCGCACTCTGCATCCTCAAGCAGCTACTCCGATTACCATTAATGGAAAAGTCACATCGCCTGACGTAGTCAAGGGTGTGGCCAGTTTCTACCTCCTCTATCTCGCTGTTTTTGTCCTTGGCTCCCTCGCTATAAGTTTGGAGAATATTGATCCGTTTAGTGCCATGAGTGCGGTAGCAGCAACCCTCGGCAATGTTGGTCCAGGATTTGGCATGGCAGGACCGATGCAAAATTATGCCCTGTTCAGTCCCTTCAGCAAGGTTATGTTCTCCTTCTTCATGCTCTTGGGTCGTCTAGAACTTTTCACCCTTCTACTCGTTTTCACACCAAGGTTTTGGCGGGAGTAACGGAATAATCTACATTTTTCGCTGCCAATTTGTCTCCCATCAATTGGACTTTCTCTGCGAAGGATATGGTAGTGAGGGTAGAGATGACATTTTGAGGAGAGACAAGTATGAAAAAATCTGTGGTGATCATTATACTGGTTCTACTTATTGCTGCAGCTGGAGGAGCTTTTTATCTTTGGCAAAACATGCAAAGGGATCCGGTTCATGCAGCTAGGGCATTTTTGACCCAGTTAGAAATGGAGGATTTCAGCGATATTGAGTCCCACTTTTCAGCTGAATCTTATCCCGTAGGCGGAGGGTTAGAACACGCCTATGCCCGTTTTCGGCAAGCCTTTGGCCTGTCCGGCATCACATTTACCGACTTAACACTGCTTTCCAAAGATACTAAGGCGGCAGAGTTTAACTTGGCAATGCTCTATGAAAGCCTTTATTTTGAGCCCTTAACTGTAGAGACAAAGCTGAGACTGGAGAGGGAGAGCATCTTTGCTGACTGGAAGGTGGAGTGGGATGACAACTTGCCTCTGCCAAAGTACGGCAGTGAAGCTGATTACGCCAGGGTGCGTCAGGCGCCGCGCCGCGGCCGGATTCTAGACAGAAACGGCAGAGTCTTGGCTGGAGAAGGGAGTCTGGTATCTGTAGGAGTTCAGCCCGATCGCATCACTGATTCAGATGCACTTTTGGAGGCTTTACAAAGTGAACTCAATCTGAATCCCGAATATGTCCGCAGGCAGTATGAAGCCCCCGGGGTTCAGGGACATTGGTTTGTACCCCTAGTCAGCCTTTCGGAAGACGAGTACAGACGGGTTGATCCTGTTTTGCGTCCTATCCCAGGTATCTTTTTCAGGCGCGTAGATGCCAGGGCCTATCCAGAAGGTGCACCTATGGGACATATTACAGGCTACCTAGGTGAGGTAACAGCAAATATGCTTGAGACCTTCCCGGAAAGAGAGTATATCAGCGGTGAACTGGTAGGCCGGGCAGGTTTAGAGCTTAGTCAGGACGATCTTTTGCGGGGGCGTCCCGGCTACCGCTTCTATGTGGAGGTAGATGGGGAAAGCATATTGTTAGCAGAAAAGGCGGCCATCCACGGTCAAGACGTGGTGATCACGCTTGACAGCCGCCTGCAGCAGCTAGCCTTTGAAGTCTTAGGTGATCAAAAAGGCGCCTTAGTGGTCTTAGATGCCGAGACTGGTGAAATCCTGGCCCTTGCGTCGACACCCAGTTATGATGCTAACGAGTTTGTGGGCGGTATCAGCGCCCAGCGCTGGCAGGAGCTGAGCACAGATGAACGTCTGCCTATGTTTAACCGTGCTTTGCAGGGTCTTTATGCGCCCGGTTCTGCATTTAAGGTTGTAACGGTGGCGGCCGCGATTGATCAAGGTCTATACAATGCCGGCAGCACCTTTTCAGATACCGGGGAGCTTTTGGTCCAAGGCAATATTGTACGAAACTATCAAAGGCAGGTCTTTGGTGAACACAATTTGCATCAGGCCGTAGTCGAATCTATTAACACAACGGTGGCACAGATAGGATTAGACTTAGGGGCTGCCGCCCTGGAAGAATATTTTACAAGCTTTGGCCTTGATAAAAGTCACTCTCTAGGGCTGCCTATGGTCAATGGACAGCTTGGTACACCTGGCCGCAGCAAAGTGGCTTTAGCCTGGTCTGCCATTGGGCAGGATCAAGTGCTGTTGACCCCACTGCATGTGGCCCAGATATTCGGCGTATTTGCGAACGATGGTCATCTTTCTCCAGTTCATCTCCTGGCACAGACAGAACAGCCGGAGTCTAGTCAAGTGTTGAAGCGGGAGACTGTGACCCAGCTGAACAGTATGTTGCAGGATGTAGTGCTGCAGGGTACGGGAACAGCCCTGAGGGGCAGCGGTTTGGCCGTCCTTGGCAAAACGGGGACAGCGGAAGTGGCTGGGAAAGCACATGCCTGGTTCGGAGGACACACAGAATTGCCGAGCGGGCAGAGTCTGGCCTTTTCCATTCTGATCGAAGAGGGTGGAGTTGGGGGTCAAACAGCGGCTCCTCTGATGGGTGAGTATCTAAACCGTTTGCTGCAATAGAGAGTTTGGGAGGCGGTGGCCTGAGGTCATACGCCTCCTTTCTAGTTTTGGAAGGAGAAGGTAGACAAAGGACGAAGAACATAATTTGCCAGGCGAAGGTGGGATTATTCTATGGGTAGAAAAAGGTTAAGCATCTTTTTGCTAGCACTTTTCGTTTTGTTGGGCGCAACAGGCCTTGGCCATGCCCAAGGAGACATGTATGTCTACTTTTTGGACGTGGGTCAAGCTGAGTCCACTTTACTTCTTGGCCCTGGCTTTACAATTCTAATTGATGCAGGAGACTGGGGAAAAAGTGATGTTATAGACCACTTACAGCGGCTAGGTGTAGAGAAGGTCGACCTGTTTATTGTCACACATCCCCATGCAGACCATATAGGTCAAGCGGCCGCAGTCTTAGATTCTTTCTCCGTGGCTGAAGTGTGGATGTCCGGTTTTGAACATACGACTCTCCTCTTTGAAAAGCTGCTGGATGCCCTGCTGGAGGGTGAAGCAGATTACTTAGAACCCCGAACCGGTGAATGGGTCAGTTATGGGGAACTTCGACTGGAGGTGGTCAATCCTGCTGACATCGGCACAAACCTCCATGCTAGCAATATTGTAGTGCGGGCGGTGTACGGGAATGTAGCTTTTCTCTTTACCGGTGATGCAGAACGCCCGAGCGAAAGGGACATAATCGGGACGGATCTCCCCTTGGGTGCCCAAATCTTACAACTGGGGCACCACGGCTCCCGCACTTCCTCATCTCTGGAATTTCTCTTGGCTGTCCGACCGGAGCTGGCCATTTATTCAGCAGGTTTAGACGGCCCTTTTGGACATCCACATCAGGAAGTAATTGATCGCTTGAAGATTTTGGGTATTCCAGTTTATGGAACAGAGATAAACGGCACAATTATCGCTAGGACCGACGGCCATACTTACACCATTTACGCAGAATCCGGACAAGACCTTGTGCCCACAATGCGGCCTTCTCTGCAGCATTTGGAGGAAGAACGCAGAGTGGAATTGAATAGCGCATCTTATGCAGAATTGCAGCGCATTCGGCATATTGGTCCTGCACGGGCCCAGGAAATTATCAATCTCCGGGAAATCCTCCCCTTTAGAAGCGTGGATGATTTGAAATGGGTTGCCGGCCTAGGCGCCCAGAAAATTGAAGAGATTAAAGAGCAGGGTCTAGCCTATGTCAAAGGGGTGAGTAAGGATTAAGAATAAGCAGTCTGTATCCGCAGTTATCGATCGTATTGTGGATGGTGCTACGGCGGTACTGCTTCTTGAAGAAGAAGGCAAACTCTATGTTCCATTTGATCTCTTGCCCGCAGGCAGCAAAGAGGGTCAGTGGCTCTTAGTGGATTTAGAGGATGGTAGGTTTCAAAGCGCGGTATTGGATTTGGCCAAAACGGAGGGGATTAAGGAGCGCATTAGCAAAAAAAGGGCTTTGTTACTGGAACGCATGGCCCGGCGTCAGCAGAATCGCTTAGATTAGTTGCCCTTTTCAGTCAGCAGATCTGAGAAGAAGTTCCGAACCGCTTCCCAGCTGGTTTCCGAGGCGTAGATAATGAAGTGATTACCATCTTCCAGCAGGGTAACGCGGATTTCCCGCGGCCACGCGGTAAGCAGCGCTTCAGAGCGCCTAGAGCGAACGACGGCATCCTGGGCTCCAATGATGGCGAGCACAGGGGCCTGGGCTTGGGGAGCAAATTGTAGAATGTCAAAGTGATTGTGAATTAGCAGGCGGGTAGGCAGAAGGAGCATTAGATCCTGGGCTACACCGCCTGCAATTTTATCATAATTATCCATTCTCCCAGCAGATCCTTGGCGGTACCGCAGGCTGAAAATCCTGCGGCCTTATAAAGATGCTTACCAGGTTCATTATCTGCCCTCACATTGAGAATTACTGGCTGATCTGTCAAGCGGCGGAGGACTTCCTGCAGCAGCTTTGTGCCGAGGCCTTGCCCCTGGGAAGCAGGGCTGATTGCTATGGACATGATTTCTCCTTTGTGCTTGGGCAGCTTCTTGGTGCGGAGGGCTGATCTATTCATCATCAGTTGGTTGCGAAGCAGCCTAACTAGTTCGGTGAGGGAAATTCTTGCCGCCAATCGGGCAACGAGCCTGAATGCCTCGCACCACTTCCGTTCCCGACGATGGGCGTCAAGGTACAAACAATACCCATGAATCTGCATTGTTTTGTCCTTGACCAGCATCGCCTGGCCGCCCCAAGCAAAGACCAGGAGAAAGGTCAGTTCTATCAGGTCAAGGAGGGACTTGGCCGGTTTACTTCCAAAAAACATTTCGACACTTGCTGGGAAAGCTTGACAGTACAGCTTGGCCATCTCTCGGGCGTCCTCGGGAGAACCCGGTTTTACATCCATCCATCTTTCCTCCTATTCAGGACGATCCACCGCTGGGAATTCCTCGGGCGGTGCACCGTGGAGCAGTTCTTCCAGGGATACTATATCCAGGCCCTTAGCCCTAATGATCTCAATCACGTTTGCCAGGGACAGGACGGTAGCTCTCCGATCCCCGCCTTCGCTCCGGACTAGGGCACCGCTGTCGTGGAAGAGAATAATGTCTCCGCCCCGGACCTTGCTCTCCACAAGGCGTTCAATATAGGCGGGTGTGACTCCAAAGCGCCAGTCACGGGTTGAAATTGACCAAAGCACTATTTCTTGCCCCAACAATGCTGCCAGGCGCCTAAACCGATCGTCATACATGCCACGGGGAGGGCGCACATGTTTTGGATACACCCCTGTGATCTCAGTAATGGTGGCGGTGGCTTCCATTACTTCTTTTTGCAGCTCCAGCGTGGACAGGGTGGGCAGATTTCTGTGGTTTTGGGTATGGTTGCCGATTGTATGCCCTTCTTCCACCACCCGTTGGGCAACATGGGGGTATTTCTCCACATGTTTGCCGACCATGAAAAAGGTGGCTGGAACATCATATTCCTTGAGAATATCTAGTATTGGCAATGTAAACTCTTCGCTCGGTCCATCGTCAAAGGTGATGGCAACTTTATTAGAGGCCCGGCTGCCAACTCTGTAAATATCGGGCTGATAACCGAATCCGTGGTAAACCCATACAGAAAGCAGCACCAGCATTGTTGCTGCACCGAGGAGAGCTGAGAGCAGTGCCAGCGGAATGTTGCGGACTCTGAACCTAAAGAGCCCGCAGAGGCGTTTCCCTAAACGCCAGTAGAATGAAGAAATGAAAAATGCTACTGCAAGCAAGATCAATATCCTAACAGCAAACTCCAGCTGAATCATGGGTGAGCCCCCTTCTGCCCCATTGTACCTAAGAATACCGTCTTTAGGCAATAAAATTACCATCTTATTCGAGTGGCGGGAACTTTTTCTGTACCTCCATCAAGCCTTGCTTGTTGTCCGGGATAATAGTACAGTAATATTAGTAGGCAATAAGCTGAGCATTGTGCTCCGCCTTGAAATAAATGGAGGTACTTTTTTTGAAAAATTATCATACGCACACGTTTCGCTGCAAACATGCAGAAGGCGATGTGACTGATTACGCAAGGTCTGCAATGAAAAAGGGGTTTACAGTTTTAGGCATGACCGACCATACACCCTTGCCGGACAACCGCTGGCTGCCTATTCGTATGGACATTGCTGACCTGCCGGCCTATGTAAGGGCTATCGAAGAAGCGCAGAACGAATATCCTGATCTGAAGATTCTCAAAGGTATGGAATGTGAATGGGCACCCGAGTACCACAATTTCTTTGCTGAGGTACTTTTAGGAAAGTACGGCCTCGACTATCTGATCTTGGGCTGCCATTTCTTTTCCTATCGCGGACGCTGGTTAAGCAGCCATATGGATATCATCAACTCTAAGCGCCTTGCGGCCTATACTGAAACTCTAATTGAGTCTATGCGTTCGGGCCTCTTTTCCTTTGTAGCCCATCCTGATTTGTTCGGACTGTCGTATCTGGATTGGGACAAGAACACTGCAGCTGCCTCAAAAGAAGTCCTCAGTGCAGCAGAGGAGCTCAAGCTGCCTCTTGAGATCAATGGCTACGGATTGGTGTCACGTAAAGTCCAAACCTCGCAGGGCACGAGAACAGCATATCCCTGGCTGCCTTTTTGGGAGCTGGCTGCAGATTATGATGTTACAGTAATTGTCAACTCAGACGCCCACCATCCCAAGAGCCTGGATCAAGGTATCGAAAGAGGCCGGGAGATGGCAAGAGATCTAGGATTGACCTTGGCCAATCTTGATCACTTAGAGAGGAGATGACAATGTTTGTTTTGTTTAATGAAGAAGAACAGCTCTTGCCGATTAAGGTGTGGCTGCCCAGCATTGATCACCTCGATGAGGTCTGCCTACGCCAAGCTCTGAATCTTGCCAATTTACCCTTTGCCTTCAAGCATATTGCTTTAATGCCTGATACCCATTCCGGTTATGGAATGCCCATCGGCGGGGTAATGGCCAGTTCAGAAGCGATCGTTCCCAACGCTGTGGGCGTTGATATCGGCTGCGGCATGGGGTTTGTGCACACCAATGTTCCTGCCCGCTTGTGCCGTGAAGTTAAGATGCCCCAGGGGACTTTGGCCCACACTCTCGTAGGTCAAATCATGCGGGATATTCCCCAGGGCTTTGAGCATCATCGCCGGCCGCAAAAATCTGAGTTTTTGGACCGCTATCCCGTCAAACAACTGCATCACTATGGACGAGACAAACTACCCACGCTCGAAGAAGCGTATGTGCAGCTTGGAACGCTAGGCGGTGGGAACCACTTCATTGAACTGCAGGAAGACGAAGATGGATATTTGGGGATTATGGTACACACCGGTTCCAGAAACTTCGGCTTTAAGGTGGCCAACTACTTCAACCAGATCGCCAAAGATCTCAACCGGAAAATGGGCTCAAAGATCCCGCCGAACTTTGATTTAGCCTATCTTCCCTTAGATACTAAAGAAGCCCAAGGCTATATTGGCTGGATGAACTTTGCCTTAGAGTTTGCCCGCCACAATCGCAGACAGATTATGGATCGGGTTAGCGACATTGTCTTTTCGGGCCTAGAGAGTTACGCCGGCGTCAAGGATATCCAAATCTTGAAAGAAGTGAACGCCCATCACAATTATGCTACTCAGGAGCGCCATTTTGGTGAGGAAGTATGGGTGCACCGCAAGGGGGCGATTCGGGCAGGCCTGGGTGAGCTGGGCATTATTCCCGGAGCGATGGGATCATACTCTTTCATTGTGGAAGGCCTAGGCAATCCCGAATCATTTCATTCAGCCAGCCATGGCGCGGGCAGAGTGATGGGACGCAAAGAGGCAATGCGCCGGTTCGCTGTGGAAGAAGTGCTCAAAGACTTCGAGGCCAAGCAGGTGGTTTTGGGTAAACGGCGCAAACGTGACACTGCAGAAGAGTTTTTTAAGGCCTACAAGAATATCGAAGATGTTATGGATGATCAGGCGGATTTGGTAAAGCCTGTGTTGAAGGTAAAAACGCTGGCCGTTGTGAAGGGATAACCCACACTATTCTGACAGATTATTCCGTTTCGTACGGAAGGAATTCGTTCGGTTATGAAGAAATAAAGAGTGCACCAAAATCAAAACAGGGGGTATTAGTTATGCAAAAAAGACTTGGTTTAATCCTTGTAATGGTCCTGCTAGTGGGCCTCATTGTCAGTCCAGTCTATGCCGCAGCACCTAGAATCGGGCTTATCTTTGCAGAAGGCGGTTTAGGCGATCAGTCCTTTAACGATGCAGCCTACCGCGGTTTGATGCAGGCTAAGGAAGAACTTGGCGTTGAGGTCATTTACGTTGAACCTGCTGACATTGCTGAAATGGAAGAACATCAGCGTGCCTATGCCGACTTAGGTTTAGATCTGGTTATTGTAATCGGTTTCATTCACAAGAGTGCATTGGAAGAAGTATCTGTTGATTATCCCAATATCAACTTCGCCATCGTTGACGACACAGTGGAAAACCCCAACGTTACTTCTCTAGTCTTTGCAGAGCATGAAGGCTCGTTCCTGGTTGGTGTGTTAGCCGGCCTGATGACAGAGACAAACACCGTTGGCTTTGTAGGCGGCATGGAAGTGCCTCTGATTCGCAAATTCGAAGTCGGCTTTGTCGAAGGTGCAAAATATGCTAATCCAGACGTTGAAGTTCTCGTGAACTATGCAGGCGCATTTGACGATCCCGGTCGCGGCCGTGAGTTGGCTGTAAGCCAGAACGAGCGCGGCGCTGACATCGTCTATCATGCAGCTGGCGGAACAGGCAGCGGCGTAATTGACGCAGCGGCTGCCAACGGATTCTACGCAATAGGTGTAGACTCTGATCAAGACCATATGGCTCCTGGCACCGTTTTGACTTCTATGGTCAAGGGAGTAGATATGGCTGTCTTTGAGGTTATCAAAGCTGTTGCAGACGGAACCCTCGAAGGCGGAGTCTGGAGCTTCGGCATTGTAGACGGCGGTGTAGGAACCTCTGAATTTAACTATACCAAGGATCTGATTCCCCAATCAGTCTTTGACGCCATCGAAGATGCCAAAGCAAAGATTATTTCTGGAGAGATCGTAGTCTCTAATCCTCTCCAATAGTTCAAGATTAACGAGAGGGAGGCAACCCGCCGCCGTATGGTTGGCGGTGCCTCCTTTTTTTAGCAGGGGGGAGTCTCGCATGGACAAAGTGTTAGAAATGCGCGGTATAACGAAGCAGTTTCCTCGGGTACTGGCAAATGACCAGGTGGATTTTGATCTCAATCATGGAGAGATTCATGCCTTGGTCGGAGAAAATGGTTCTGGAAAATCAACTCTAATGAACATTCTCTATGGCTTGTATCAAAGCGACAGCGGGGAAATTTTTGTCCGAGGGAAGAAAGTTAATATTAACGAACCAAGAGTGGCCATTGATCTAAGAATTGGTATGGTTTTTCAGCATTTCATGCTGGTAGAACCTTTAACAGTGGCGGAGAACATTGTTCTTGGCTCCGAGCTTCGCAAAGGACCCTTTCTCGATACCAGGCGGGCGATTCAGGAGGTAGAGGAGCTTTCCAATCGCTATGGACTGAAAATCGACCCCAGGGCAAAAATCGCGGACCTGTCAGTGGGCCTGCAGCAAAGGGTGGAAATTCTCAAGGCTCTCTACCGGGGGGCGGAGATTTTGATTCTGGATGAACCTACCGCAGTGTTGACTCCCCAGGAGGTTGAGGACCTGTTCAAGGTTCTGCTGGCCCTGAAAGAACAGGGTACTAGCATTGTCTTTATCACCCACAAGATTAAAGAGGTGTTGGCGGTATCAGATCGGGTGAGTGTGTTAAGGCGGGGAAGAAAGGTAGGCACCAAGGCTACTTCTGACACAAATGAACAGGATTTAGCTGAGATGATGGTGGGACGTGTCGTTCTGCTCAACGTAGAGAAAGAACCGGCGCAGCCAGGAGCTGAGGTGCTTAGGATTGAAAAGCTAAGCGTTAAGGACCAGTTCGGTCAGGAGAAAGTCAGAAGTTTAGATCTGAACGTTCGCAGCGGTGAAGTGCTTGGCATTGCCGGTGTTGAGGGAAATGGCCAATCGGAGCTGGTAGAAGCTATTGCTGGACTGCAGAAGACTGCAGGCGGCAGAATTTTCTTAGGTGAGCAGGAGATCACTAACTGGTCGCCTTTGAAAATTAAGGAAGCAGGCTTCGGACTGGTGCCTGAGGATCGGCATCGGCGTGGACTGGTTTTGGATTACTCAGTGGCAGATAACTTGATTTTAGGCCTCCATGGCAAGCAGCCTTTTGTACGCCGCAGCATGTGGCGCGATGATAAGGCCGTCTATGCCAACGCTGAGCATGTAATTGAAGCATATGATATTCGTCCTCCGGTTGCGAACCAGCCTGCCCGAAGTTTATCAGGCGGCAATCAACAGAAGATTGTCGTGGGCAGGGAGTTTACCCAGAATCCACGTTTGCTGATTTGTGCCCAGCCTACGCGGGGAGTTGACGTTGGTGCCATAGAGTTCATTCACCAGCAGGTGATTGCCCAGAGGGATCAGGGTGCTGCAGTCCTCTTGGTCTCTGCCGAGCTGGATGAAATCCTCTCTTTGAGTGACCGGATTGCTGTTATGTATAACGGTCAAATCGTGAGCGTGATGTCTGCCGATGAGGTAACAGAACACAAACTGGGATTTTTAATGCTTGGTGGGCGTTTAGAAGATTATGAAGCACACGAGGTGAGTGGAAATGCAAAACAGGACTAGGGCAATCCGCTGGCAGGAGATGGTGACACCCCTAGTGGCAGTAATTTTGGCCTTGGCAATAGGGGCAGGCTTCATTCTCTTCGTAGGTGAAAATCCCCTGGCGGCCTATAAGATCTTATTTGTAGAGTCCTTCGGCAGCCTGAGAAATCTAGCCACCACTTTACAGCGGGCGACACCTTTGATGTTTACCGGGATGGCGGTAGCATTTGGCTATAGGGCAGGCCTCTTCAATATTGGTGCTGAAGGCCAGCTGTACATTGGTGCTTTCGCAGCTGCCTGGGTTGGGTTTACCTTCACAGGTTTGCCCCGTTTGATTCATTTGCCCTTGGCGATTGTCGGGGGTATGCTGGGGGGAGCTTTATGGGGATCGATACCGGGCTATCTCAAGGCAAAACTTGGGGTACATGAAGTTATCAATACCATCATGCTCAACTTTGTTGCCCTGTATCTGACTGACTGGCTGGCCACAGGTCCCTTTCACGGCGGTTCATGGGTGCCGGAAACAGCCCGGATTAAAGCTACAGCAGCCCTTACCCGGCTCTATCCGCCCACAAGGCTGAGCACTGGACTTTTCCTCGCCCTCCTGGCTGCTTTGGCAGTCTACTTAGTGTTGTGGAAGACTAAGCAAGGTTATGAGCTGCGAGCAGTAGGCCTAAATCCCCATGCAGCGGAATATGGCGGGATTAACGTGGCTAAGAACACCATTCTTGCCATGGCCATCAGCGGGGCATTAGCGGGATTGGCCGGAACAGAACAGATCTTGGGCCTTCACAATCGATTTATTGTGCGCTTCTCTGCAGACCTAGGTTTTATGGGCATTGCTGTGGCCCTTTTAGGCAAGAACCACCCTTTCGGAGTTATCTTGGCTGCGATTCTTTTTGGAGCGTTGCAGACGGGTTCTGCTGCCATGGATCGCCTGACCGCTGTGCCCCGTGAGCTGATTACTATCATCCAGGCCCTGATTATTTTCTTCGTGGCCGCCGAGTACTTAATCCGGCGCATTCTGCGCATGAAGGAGGGAGCGTAATGGGCGAAGTTCTTGCTTTGCTTTTTAATACTGCAGTGTTTGCCGCAGCCTTGAGAATGGCAACTCCCTTGATTTTTGCTGCCCTGGGAGGCATCTTCTCTGAACGCAGCGGCGTTGTGAATATTGCCTTAGAGGGTATGATGTTAATCGGATCATTTACCGCTATGTTTGTCTCCCACCTCACAGGTATGCCCTGGCTGGGTGTGCTCGGTGCGGCTTTGGCAGGTCTTTTAGTCGGCTTGCTGCACGCAGTTTTCTGCATCCACTATCGGGCCAATCAAGTGGTAATTGGCACGGCCATTAACATTTTTGCCGGCGGATTAACAGTATTTCTCCTGCGCTATTACTTTGGTGCAGCTGGTACATCGCCAAGTGTGGCAACGATCCCTGACATAACCATTCCAGTCATCAGCCAGCTCCCCTGGATCGGCCGAATTATCGGGAGGCAGAATCCCTTAGTCTACTTGGCC
>JAAYOM010000140.1 GCA_012520315.1 Bacillota bacterium
CAATTCACCGCCCATGCCTTCCAGGATGGTTGTGCGGAGCTACCAGTTAACCACACTCGTATACCGAACAACACACCGAACATGAATGCTCATATTAATGGGGGGTCAAACCGTAAACTATGCACAGTCTGTGGCACTAACGTTGCGTCGCTCCCCGTGCGGGAGCGTGGATTGAAACTCCTTTGGAGCGGCAAAGGCCGCCCCTTTAAAGTGTTGCTCCCGTGCAGAAACGTGGGTAACTGAAACCCTCGTCTACTGGGTACATCGTCTCTAGACGCAGCCATCCTTTAACTAAACTGAAAAGCAACCGGGAAGACAAACACTACGATAGCCATCCAGGCGGCGTAGACTGTTAAGTACTTGGTTTGCCATGTTTCTAGGATCTGAAATTCGATTTTCCCGATAAAGTACCTGATATACAGCACCAGCAGCGCGGCAAGGTTCACTAGCAGCAGTACATTCTCGCCCAGAGCGGCCAGCTTGTTCGGTGTGATGCCGTATTCGGACAGCCTCAAGACTATTGCAGAGAGGGCTACGCTGTCAACTATGATCGCAACTGTGATCAAGGCCACATTCAGGTAATCAAAAATGTTTTTCGTGTCATGTCTGTTTCTTGCAGAGATCGTATACAGCACCATGCCCAGTACCAAGACCAGCATCAGGTCAAACCCGATCAAAAACTCCCTTTGGGAAAAAGGGCTGGTTCTTGTTGCGATCATCACAGTCAGGAATGCCAGCATGGTAATGAGAAACAAAGGACTGAAAATCTTGGCCAAGATGGGGGCAAAGTTCTCCACGATACTTTTTTTGGCTTCCACCAGGTAGACTGTAAGCATAGCCACAGCGCAGCCGCCGTAGAGCAGGAAGTAGTTTTCGATGAATGGCTCAATGTCAATTGAAATAGATTGGAAGATCATCGCAGTGAACATCATCAGAACCATCAGCCCAAGCATGAGCAGGCTGCCGTAGATAACGCATTCGCCTGTAAAGCGCAAAAAATCCATGCGTGCCTTGCTTGTCATCCAGTCTTTACCCATGTAAGCGACACCTGTTATCAGCCAGAGCAGAATGGGGAGGTGAATGGCAGTCAATGCTTCTGTATGCCGCGGTTCCAGTGACGGGTACAGGTTTACAGTGATGAGGGCGACGGCAAAGATACCGGCCAGGATGCCTCTCTGCTTGGTGCTCCCGCCGTGCTTAAGGGTCAAAAAGAGTGCTGCAAAGGGCAGGATGTAGAAGCTAAGGTTCTTGAAATATGTAATGCTTCCGATTTCTACGCCAAAAAGGGTTGGTATTCTGGCTGCGGTTCCGGCCAGCAGGGAAAGGAGAATGACAAGTAAGATGTCCCGCCTCTTGCTCACTATAGCCTCGGGATCGGACGGATCAACAAGCAGGTACTTCCAGAGACTTTCGGTGTTGACCTTCGAATATTCCTCTGTAATTAGGCTCACGCTGCCTAGCCGTTTGACGCTGATCAAAAATGCTTCTTCTTCGCTAAGTCCATTGTCTGTGAGATCATCAATCTGGTCCCTGAGATGGCTTTCCAGTTCCAGTACGTCAGTTTCCTCAAGCGTTCCCCTGGCTCGTAAGTAATCACTCCATGACTTTATGTTGGTTTCCAAATCAAACATCAGAGTTCGACCTTCTTTCCGGATTGCCATAAATTTTCTTAGATAAAACAGAGTACACCAGTTCCCATTGTTTTCTGTGGTCTTCCAATTCTGTAAGTCCCGCTTCCTTTAACCGATAATACTTGCGCCTGCGTCCGGCCTCAGACTTTTTCCAATATGACTCAACCAGTCCGTTCTTCTCCAGGCGGTGCAGCACAGGGTAGAGCATGCCCTCCGTCCAGATTAGTTCATCGTCGGATGCCTCCCTAATGCGCTTAATGATCTCGTAGCCGTAGCTGTCCTGCTGCCTGAGGATGGCCAGGATAAGGGGAGTGGCCGAGGCTGCAATTAGGTCTTTTGATACATCCATAGTTTCCTCCAATCATACATAGAACTGCTAGGTATTAACGCAATCATACCTAGAAATTCTAGGTATGTCAATAAATAGTTTTCGCCTGGCCCAGGTCTATTTCACCTGGGCTTCTTTAGTTCTGCGGAATCCCGCTGTGGAGGTCCTGTCAGGAGCGTGGGAGGGAGTATCATCTTCAGGCACACCTTGCTAGCACAAGAATACTATACAGGGTAAATGAAGGGAGGAATTCACTTGTCCAAGAAAGCATGGGCTGTTTTACTAATTGCGGTAGGCATTGTGGCCGTTCTTTTGGGAGCTTCGGCCTCTGCACAAGAGTTGGAAACTGTAAGGCTGTCGGAAGTAGTCCGTTCTGTGTTTTACGCGCCGCAGTATGTGGCTATCAACAAAGGGTTTTTTGAAGAAGAGGGCATTCAAATTGATCTCAGCACTGCATGGGGCGCCGACAAAGGGGCTGCTGCACTGATTTCTGGCTCAGTGGATGTTGGGTTTTTCGGTTCCGAAGCTACTGTGTACATTTACCAGCAGGGAGCAACCGATCACTTAGTGGGCTTTGCCCAGCTCACTGCCAGGGACGGATCGTTTTTCCTGACCCGGGATGTGGATGAAGAATTTGAGTGGGATAATGTGCGGGGTAAAACCATCGTAGGGGCCAGAATCGGCGGCGTGCCCCAAATGGCCTTGGAATGGGTGTTGAAAAAGCACGGCATTGAACCTTTTGTCGACGTTGAGATCATTACCAGTCTAGCCTTTGAAGCTGCTGTAGGGGCTTTTGAATCAGGCCTGGGCGATTACATTGCCCAGTTTGAACCGGCCTTAAGTGAAATCGAAGCGAGGGGCCGCGGCAAGATCGTAGCGTCTATCGGAGCTGAAGCCGGACCTATGACCTATACCGTCTATCACGCCAAGAAGAGTTCTCTCGACGAAAATCCAGACCTCTTTGCCCGCTTTACCAGGGCTATCCACAAAGGCCAGCTTTGGGTAGCCAGCCACAGCGCGGAAGAAGTGGCAGAAGTGATCGCGCCTTTCTTTCCCCTGATTGAGCACGAAATTCTAGTCAGAAGCATGGGGTTGTATCAGTCAATAGATGCCTGGCCTACCACACCTGTAATTTCCGAAGAGCATTTTATCCACCTGCAAGAGGTCATGATTGAGGCTGGCGAACTGGAAGATTTTACACCTTTCTCAGTTCTGATGGACACCGAAATTGCCCAATCTGTAGTTGACGAGGTGCAATAATTCAGGAAACAGCTTGAAGGGGGGAAGATTGTGGCTCGCGTCAAGTTAGAGAATGTGGGTTTAACGTACCATACAGAAGCTGGTGAAGTGACCGCCTTAAGAGATGTCAACTTAACTGTACAGGATCAGGAGTTTGTCGCCATCGTAGGACAAAGCGGCTGCGGTAAGAGTACCCTGCTTTCCCTCGTCAGTGGGCTGCTGAAGCCGACTCAAGGGCTGGTCAAAATTGACGGAGTAACAGTACAGGGTACCAGCAAGCGGGTAGGTTATATGCTGCAGCAAGACTATCTTTTTGAGTGGCGCACCATTTTAGATAATGCCCTGTTAGGTTTGGAAATCGGCAGGGAGAAGACACAGGAGCGGGTGGAAGAAGTGAAAGAGATGCTGAAAGCCTATGGACTGGGGGGTTTTGAACATTACTATCCCTCCCAGCTCAGCGGCGGAATGCGCCAAAGGGTGGCCTTGATTCGCACCTTAGCCACCAAACCGGACATTCTGCTTCTGGATGAACCGTTTTCAGCTCTGGACTACCAAAACCGCCTCTCGGTCGGGGAAGAGGTTGTCAAGATCTTAAGGGAACGTAAGAAAACCGTACTCATGGTGACCCATGACATTCCTGAAGCGGTGAGCATGGCCAACCGAGTAGTGGTCATGACGCCGCGGCCGGGGACCATTCGCAGCATCCATTCCATTAAAATGTGTGATGAGGGTTTAACGCCCCTGCAGACCAGGGAAGTGCCTGAATTTCGCCAGTACTTCGGGGCCATCTGGAAGGA
This sequence comes from Bacillota bacterium, assembly GCA_012520315.1. GTDB lineage: Bacteria > Bacillota > Limnochordia > Darwinibacteriales > Darwinibacteriaceae > UBA5420. The sequence continues at coordinate 3,996 of JAAYOM010000140.1, forward strand.
GCTGAATGCAGATGCCAAATGAAAACTACTCCGCTGAACACCTCGCCTACCTGCGCAGCCTGCGCCTCAAAGCACTTTTAGTCCGCGGCACTCAGCTTCTGCTCCTGGTTGGAATCTTTGTCCTCTGGGAAGTGGCGGCCTCGAGGGGCTGGATCAACGCTTTTATTTCCTCCCAGCCCACCAGAATCTGGGCTGCAGTGGTGCGTCTAGCCAAAGAAGGGGAGCTGTGGCGACATTTAGGCTGGACGGTCTACGAGACTGTACTTGGCTTTTCCATCGGTACCGCCGTGGGGATTGCAGTTGCCATTCTGCTCTGGTGGTCTGCCTTTTTCTCCAAGGTGATGGATCCCTATATTGTAGTTTTAAACAGTGTGCCCAAAGTGGCTCTAGGTCCCATTTTCGTAGTCTGGCTGGGCACCACTATCACTGCGGTTGTAGCCATGGCGATTGCAGTATCCATCATTGTGGCGATTATGATGATGCACACCGGCTTTAAGGAAGTGGATCCCAATTTGATCAAACTGGTGCGCACTTTTGGCGGCACCAAGGGGCAAGTCCTGCGCAAAGTTATTATCCCAGCCAGTGTACCGACTATGATTGCCGCCCTCAAAGTCAATGTTGGCCTGTCCCTGGTGGGAACCATTGTCGGTGAGTTCTTGGCCTCCAAGGCCGGGCTTGGGTATCTAATCATCTACGGCGGCCAGGTGTTTAATATGTCGCTGGTGATGGCCAGTGTGCTCATGCTGCTTGTGGTTTCGGTTATCCTCTATTACGCCGTAACCTTGCTGGAGCAAAGGGTAATGCGGGGGAGGGCTTAAGCTAGACTTTTCACTAGGCATGCTGCCTCGGGTTTAGGCCTGGGGCAGCTATTTTTGTTACCTGATTTAGGCAGGGATTCAATTTGCATTCTCGAATTGAGTTAGATATTAGATTGAGGCGAGGTGTTTGTATGATCCGAGTGGGAGTAATAGGTTACGGTACCATTGGTCAGATCCATTGTGCAGCTCTACAGGAAGTTTCCGGCTGCAAACTGGTGGCTGCTGCTGATGTGGATCCTGAGGCCAGAGCCCGTGCCCAGAAGGATTTTAATGTAGAAGTATTCGCTAGTGCCGAGGCCATGCTTGCCTCTGCCGAGGTGGATCTAGTCGATATTTGTGTCCCCACCCACCTGCATGAATCAATCATGCTTAAGGCCATGGAGGCAGACAAGCACATCTTCTGTGAAAAACCCCTGGCCCGCAGTTTGGAAGAAGGGCGCCGCCTGGTGGATCTCAGCAAGGGATATCGAAGAAAGATCGGTATCGGCCATGTGGTGCGCTTTACTCCCCCTTACATAGGCATGCGCCAAAGTGTGGAACAGGGTGAAGTGGGCAGGGTAGGAGTAGTCCGCACGTTTCGGGGAGGCAGTCAGTTTCCCGTGGGCTGGCAGGATTGGTTTGCCAACTTTGAGTTGAGTGGCGGAGTGATCCTGGATTTGATGATCCATGACTTAGACTTTTGCCTGGCCCTCTTTGGCGATGTAGAGAGGGTATACGCAAAAAGCACCTATGGGCGCACCGAGGCTAAGCTGGAACATGCCATGGCGGTACTGCGGTTCAAAAACGGCGTAATCGCACACCTCGAGGCGAGCTGGACAAGTTTGGCAGGGCAGTTTTATACTACGCTGGAGGTAGCGGGCAAAGACGGACTGATCACCTATGACAGCCGCCAGTCAAGCCCCTTGTCTGCTGTTACCGGGGCTGGAGCTGCAGGGCAGATCGGCCCTGTGTCGGTGAATCCGTATGCCCTGGAGCTGCAGGATATGGTGGAGGCGATTGAAAATGATCGTTCACCTTTGGTTTCTGTCGAAGACGCCTTCGGTGCGCTGGAAGTTGCTCTGGCAGCTATTGAATCAGCCCGCACCGGGCAGGTCGTTGAATTATAGGGAGGGATTGTAGTGGTAGTTAAGATAGGATTTTTGAGCATCGCCCATTTGCATGCTCACAGCTATGGCCGTGCCCTCAAGAGCTTGGCCAGCTGCAAGCTGGTTGGTATCTATGATCCCGATCATCAGAGGGGGATGGAGGGAGCCCAGGAGATGGGCACCGAGTTCTTTGCTGATCCGGCAGAGCTTCTAGAGCAGGTGGACGCGGTCATCATCTGCTCCGAGAACAGTCGCCACCGTGAATTCACTGAACTTGCCGCCAAACATGGCTGCCATGTTCTCTGCGAAAAACCAATAGCTACTACTTTAGAAGACGGCCAGGCCATGATTGATGCCTGCCGGCAGGCCGGAGTGAAGCTGCAGATAGCCTTCCCAGTGCGCTTTGTTACCCCGGTAATTAGGGTCAAGGAAATGCTCTATCGGGGAGCAATCGGTGATGTTGTCGCTATTGTCGGAACTAACCAGGGTCAGATGCCTGGGGGCTGGTTTGCCGACCGGGAGCTTGCCGGCGGAGGTGCGGTAATGGATCATACCGTACATGTAGTTGATCTGATCCGCTGGTTTTTAGGCAAAGAG
>JAAYOM010000141.1 GCA_012520315.1 Bacillota bacterium
GGTGCCAGCCCTAGGGACGGCTCGTCCAGCATTAAGACCTTCGGCTGGGACATGATGGCCCTGGCAATGGCTACCATCTGCTGTTCTCCCCCTGACATCGTTCCGGCCAGCTGTGTACGCCGTTCTGCCAAGCGTGGAAAAAGTTCATAACAATGCTCCAGATGCTGCCTCAGTTCTGAGGCGCTGTACTTGCAGGTAAAGGAGCCGATTTTCAGGTTTTCCTCAACGGTTAGTCCGGCGAAAACCAGGCGTCCTTCCGGTACATGGGCAACTCCGCAATGGACAATCTCATCTGGACGTTTCTTTAGAATGTTCTCGCCCTCAAGCTCAATTGTGCCATCTCGGCAGCCGATCAGACCGGAGATCGCCTTTAAAGTTGTAGATTTGCCTGCTCCGTTTGCCCCTAGGAGAGCAACAATTTTCCCTCTAGGAACATCAAGATCGATGCCGTGCAGCACTGGCGCAACTGAATAGGCTACTGTAAGTCCTCGTATTTTCAGCAAAGCTAGTTACCCCCTTTGCCAAGGTAAGCCTCGATAACTGCGGGGTCTTCTTTGATGACATCAAAGCTGCCCTCTGCAATTTTGCTTCCATGGTTCAAAACAAATACCAGATTCGCCAGCTTGCCGACTAGTTCCATACGATGTTCAATTAGCAGGACTGTAATGCCCCTGTCATTAATTTTCTCGATTAGCTCCATCAGATCATAAATTTCCTTGGAGTTCAGGCCGGCAGCAGGCTCATCCAAAAGCAGCAGTCTTGGCTTGGTGATTAATGCACGGCCAATTTCTAGAATGCGCTGTTTGCCATAGGGTAAGTTGCGCGCCCTTTCATTGCGCAGGTCAGACAAACCCACAAATTCCAAAATCTCATCCACTTCTGCGGTAAAGGTTTCCCGTTCTTTTCTAAACTTTACAGTGTCAAGGACGGTCTGTAAAACCCCTGAGCCGCCGTTCCCGTAACCCTTGCCCAGCAAGGCGTTTTCAAAAACTGTCTGGCCGCCTAGGATGCGAATGTTTTGGAATGTACGGGCAACTCCCCGCCAGCAGATACTGTGAGGAGGCTCTCCCTGGATCTGCGCATTCTCAAAAGTGACACTGCCCCCATCGATTTCATAAATACCGGTAATCAGATTGAGAACGGTTGTTTTCCCCGAACCATTAGGGCCTATCAGTGCGCAGATCTCACCCTCACAGACGTCTAAGGTCAGGTTGTTGACAGCTACCAGTCCGCCAAACCGCTTCGTGAGGTCCTGAACCTGTAAAATCGCTTTGCCTCTCTTCTTTTGCTCAGTCATCACATTCCAGCCCCCCGTTCTCCACATGGGTCTTCCGCCGCATCTGCAGCTCTCCTGATACCGAACTTTCTCAGTATCCCTAGGAATCGCTCCCGGGTCGCAGGTACATGATTTATCCTCAGGTAAACCAACAGTACTAGAGAGTAGACCAAGAGTCGGCTGCTGGAAAGGAAGCGCAGCACTTCCGGAAGCCAAGTGACTACAATTGACGAGACGATTACGCCAATCGCACTGTTCATACCGCCCATGACTACCATCAGCAAATAGGAACTGCTTTCTGCCGATGTAAAGGAATCAGGGCTTAGATAGCCGGCCAGGTTGGCCAAGATAACACCAGACAGACCTGCTAACATAGCGGATAAGGCGAAAGCGACAACCTTGGCCCGCTTAACATTCACGCCCATAACCTCGGCGGCAATCTCGTCTTCCTTGGTAGCTTTGAGGGCCAGGCCGATTCTAGATCTGCCCAGGCGCTCTGTTCCTATAGCTATGCAGATTAAAGCCACTACCATGAAGAAATAAACGTGGAGTTCATTTGCAAACAGCTTACTATAACCCGAAACCCCATAGGCGCCACCTGTAATCGGCTCAAGGTTGAGGATCAAAATCCTAATGATCTCACCAAACCCAATTGTGGTTACTGCCAGAAAAGGACCGCTCAGCCTAAAGGCTGGAAATGCCAGACACAAGCCTACGAGGGTAGTAATAACAACAGCGAAGATGGCACCAAGCCAAGGTGAAAACCCAAGTTTGAGCAATAAGAGGGCATAAGCGTAGGCCCCCGTGGCCAAAAGCCCGGCACTGCCCAAGGAAAGCATCCCGCTGTACCCAATCAAAATGAGCAGGCCCATCACATGAATGGCGTTTTGTACTCCGCGTTCCAGAACATAGAACTGATACTGGGCCGAGACCAAGGGAGCGACTAGCAGAAGAATTCCAAGAATCAAGAGTCCATATCTTTTGAAGACTTGCTGTAACTTTGCCACACCTATCCCCCCTTAAACCTTCTCAGAAATCTCAGCCTTGAAAATACCACCAGGCTTGAAAATTAAGAACGTGATCAGTACCGCAAAAATGAAGACATCCCGATAAGCCGGATTTACAAGGGTGGCAAAAATGGTCTCGGAGATGCCCACTGCCAGGCCGCCAACTAACGCACCGCTGAAACTTCCCAGTCCGCCAATGAGTACTGCAGCCATTGCTTTAACCGCAATCATCGAACCCATCCTGGGCGTGAGTGGAAAAACGGCGGAGATCAAAACGCCCCCGGTGGCAGCTATCGCTGTACTTAACAGGAATGTAAGGGCAATCATTCTATCATTTCTAATCCCCATTAGCCACGATGCAATCTGCTGCTGAGCCACCGCGCGCATTCCAGTTCCGATTAAGGTGCGCCGCAGGAAGAACTGCAGTAAGAGGAGCAGAACTGAAACAATGGCTACAATCCAGACTACATGGGGCATGACAAAGATGTCACCCACTCTAAAAGGCATATAGCCAAAGGGATTTACTACCGATTTGGGAGTAGTACCCCAAATCACGAGCAGTAAGTTCTGAATAAAGACCGACAACGCTACTGTACCAATGAGAACAATGTGGGGATTGACCCTGTTCTCAATCATCGGATAGAAATAGATCCGACTGAGGAGATAGCCCAAGAGACCCATAACAATTGTCGTAATAATAAAGGCCCATATGTAGGGGATCTTCGCAGAAACAACCAGTGCATACATCACGTATGCTCCAAGGGTCAGGAGATCTGCTTGAGCGAAGTTAAACAACCCGGCGGCGTTCCAAATCAGCGAAATACCCAGCGCGGGCAAGGCATAAATCGCTCCGATTGCAATTCCGTTTACAGCTAACTGAATCAGGATAGCAGGAGTCACGTTTTCACCTTCTCTACCGTAGTCAATCTAATAGTTGTTGGCGCAAAGGCGCCAACAACTATTGCTTTTTGCACACACTCGGTTGTGAATTACTCGTTATAATGGTTTTCTTCTAGGAGAAGTACCCATTCGCCATCCTGTACAACCTGAGTATAAATAGTGTGAACCAGATTACCTTCACTGTCAGCTCTGTAGTGAGCAAGAGTTCCTTGGTAATCGAGATTTGCCAACTCGTCCCTGATCGCTTCTCTGTCCGCGCCTACACGGCCGATAATGTCAGCGAGAATGTAGATGGAGTCGTAGTGATTGACATGGGTTGGAGAGAGGGGCTCGTTAGGGAACATGTTGTTGTATTTCTCCATGAAGGCCTGACGTTTTGGATCTGGATCAGCCTGGGAAAGGGTAGTACTGGCGACCAAACCTTCAATGTTCTCCTTGCCGGCAACCTCTTCCACCGCAGGCGAGCTGCATCCACGCTCGCCAAAGACCAAGAGGTCTCCCATACCAAGCTGCATGCGCTGTCTGAGAATCATGCCGATTTCAGCTTCGTAGCCGTAGCAGAACATGGCCTGGGCTCCGGATGCTCTGATTCTGAGCAATTGAGCAGTAAAGTCTCTGTCACCATCGTTGTAGGTCTGAACAATGGCCTCTTCGATGCCATACTGTTCCAAAGCTGGAGCGGTAGCATCATACAAGCCTTTGGAGTATTCATTGGTTCCGTAAATGATGGCTGCTTTTTCTACGCCGTAGTATTCTTTCGCAGTGTGGGCCAAAATGGGGATCCAATACGTAGATGCAATTTGGATGCGGAACGTATAGGGGTTGCCCTTCCTGGTGGTATCTGCATTTGTACCGTCTGTAATGAAAGGAATCTTAGCCTCTCTCCAAAGGTCTTCCGCTGCTAGAATGGTTCCCGAACGGTTAGGACCAATGACTGCAACCGGATTGAGGTCGATAGCTTTGCGAACAGCTTCGATTCCCGTAGCGGTACTGGAAGTTTCGTCAACAGTTAGGTACTCGATGGGTACACCATTGATACCGCCGTTGGCATTGATCTCGTCAACGGCCATTTTAGCCGCATTAACCAAAATCTGTCCTTGAAAAGATGCATCACCTGTTAAGGGTGCTAGATGTACAATTCGATAGGACTCGGGCTGTGCGCTGGCCACAAAAGCTGTGCCTAACAAGAGAGCTGAGATAACAAGCAAGAATAAACTACGTTTCATTAGTTTTTTTGACATTTGTTAATCCTCCCATTTCACGATTCATTTCTTGTCGACTAGTTCGGAAGACAAAACCGACCCTTATGCTCGATAGTCCTACCCCCCTTCACTCTACTTCCAAATTCTTAGGCGATACCACTTGTGGCGATGTTATGTTCAGATTTTTCACGTGCTATGTTTCTTATCAAAACCACAATCATGTAAACTTACTACATACGATTGTACAAAATAGATTTGTGATTGTCAAGCCTCAGGAAAATTCATTGTAACCCCGTTTCTATGAGCTTTAGAGTCACTTTTTCACCGGTTAGCCGGATGAAATTTTATTGCATTTATCTCCTTCGCTTGATAATATTAACTTGAAGAATTATTTCATGTAGTTTTATTTCAGACAATAACGGTAGCCATTACAGACAATTCTATGGAATTGGGCAGAAGCGAAAAGGAAAATGTTCACAATTAACGAACACATTAAGAAGAGTCAAAGGGGGAGCAAGGCATGAGTTCAAGTCTAGAGAGATTACGCGAGGAGCGCTTCAATTTCCGCGATTCCGAAAGAAAAGCCGCAGAGTATATTCTTGCTAATAGCAGGGAAGTAATCAACTTGCCCATTACTCAGCTTGCGGAGCAGATTGGAGTCAGTGAAGCAACTATTATTCGGATGTGTAAGAAGGCGGGTTTCAGCGGTTTCCAGGAGCTTAAAATCACATTAGCTATGGAA
>JAAYOM010000028.1 GCA_012520315.1 Bacillota bacterium
AGGGGCGGGAGAATGGACTTACCGATTTGCGCATTGTAGATCAGGCTGAGCTGAGGGAGTTGGAACCAAATCTCAGCAAGGATCTTAAGTGGGGGCTTCTCTGCGAGGGGGCGGGCGTATGCTCACCCTATGAGATGGCGATTGCTCTAGCTGAAAATGCAATAACTAATGGAGCGGAGCTCAAGCTTGAGTCGGAAGTGAAGGCTCTGCGCGGCAGTAAGGGGAATTTCACCATTGAAACTGCCAAGGGGAGTTTTTCAGCCCGCTATGTGATTAACGCAGCCGGTGTCCAAGCTGATCTTGTTGCCCAAATGGCCGGCATCGCAGACTTTTCGATTCTGCCCCGCAGCGGCCAGTACCTGCTTTTTGCCAGGGGAAGCGGCAAGGCAGTGAACCATGTGATCTTTGGTCTGCCTACCGAAAAGGGGAAGGGCATCTTAATCACGTCCACTCTGTACGATAATCTCCTGATTGGACCAGATGCCAGCGATCAGGCTGACAGGGAAGACACATCAACTGATCTGCCCAGGATGGCCAAGATCTACGATGCCTGCACGGAACTCTACCCAGGATTGGATCCCAGGCAGTTTATCCGCAGTTTTACAGGGGTGCGGGCCCGCAGTTCCACAGATGATTTTATTATCGAAGAAACCAAGGTGCCAGGCTTGATCAATGTGGCGGGCATTCAGTCTCCCGGGCTGACCGCATCGCCTGCTATTGCCCGTCTGGCCGAGGACATTCTGGCCGCAGCGGGCCTTGTTCTCGAGCCCGATCCAGCCTTTAATCCCTATCGCAGGCCGATTATTAAATCCAGGGAATTGAGGCCGCTAAGTGAAATCAAGCCTCTGCTGGATATTCCCTCGGCGCCGGAGAAGGTGATCTGCCGCTGTGAACAGGTAACGGAGGGCGAAATCATTGATGCTGTTCAGAGAGGTATTCCGGTGAAGACAATTGACGGCATCAAAAGGCGCACCAGGGCCTCCATGGGCTGGTGCCAGGGAACATTTTGCCGTCCCCGCATTGCTGAGGCTATGGAGAGAATTTCGGACCAACCCTTCGATGCCCGCTTTGATATTGAACACAGCGGGGTCAGCAGGGTGGAAAAATCTGAGCTTGTGGATTTTTTAAGATCCAGAGCCAAGGAATAAGCAAAGCAAAGCCCTGTAATGGAGACCATTACAGGGCACATTAATTCGTGTCTTTCTAGGCGAGCGGCTCGAAGCGGGCGGTAAAGAAGCGGAGCACAGGCGGCTCATAAACAAAGCGCAGACCTTTAATGGAATCTCTGTGCTTGTAGCATGCCTTTACAGCTTCTACTACAACATCCAAGTGGGCGTAGGTGTAAACCCGGCGCGGAATAGTCAGGCGCACCAGTTCCAGTTTGGGATAGTAATGGTTTCCTTCCTTGTCACGTCCGGCAGAAATGATGCCCCTTTCCATACTGCGTACCCCTGATTCGAGGTAAAGCTGGGCAGCGAGCATCTGGGCTGGGAACTCATCTTGCGGAATGTGAGGATAGAACTGGCGGGCGTCCAGGAACACGGCATGGCCGCCGATGGGTTTAACCACCGGAATGCCCGCTTCAATCAGTTTATCACCTAAGTATTTGACCTGATCAAGGCGATGGGCAATAAAGTTGTAGTCCATGGACTCCCGGATACCCCGGGCCAAGGCCTCCATATCACGTCCGGTCATGCCGCCGTAGGAGGGCATGCCTTCATAGACTACTACCAGGCTGGTGGCCTTTTGATAGAGTTCTTCGTCATTGAGGGCTAAAAAGCCGCCAATATTGACGATGCCGTCTTTTTTACCGCTCATGGTGCAGCCGTCGGCGTAGCTGTACATTTCCTTGATGATTTCTTTAATGGTCTTATTCTCGTAGCCTGGTTCACGCCACTTAATGAAGCAGGCGTTTTCAACGCAGCGGGTGGCGTCCATCATCACCTTAATGTTATGCTTCTGAGCCAGTTCATAAACGGCCTTCAGGTTGGCCATGGACACAGGCTGACCGCCGGCAAGGTTGACTGTTACCGCAACGCAGATGTAAGGGATGCGCTCGGCACCTACTTCATCAATCAGCCCCTGCAATTTGTCTAAATCTACATTACCCTTAAAGGGATGCTCATTGCTAGGATCATGGGCTTCGTCGATAATAATGTCCCTGAAGGTGGCCCCGTTCATCTCCTGGTGGGCTCGGGTGGTTGTAAAGTACATATTGCCGGGGACATAGTCGCCGGGCTTGATCATAATCTGGGAAAGAATGTTTTCGGCACCCCGTCCTTGGTGGGTAGGAACAACATACTTAAATCCATAGAGTTCGCGGATGGTCTCTTCGAGATGCCTGAAGTTTCTGCTGCCTGAATAGGCTTCATCGCCAAGCATTAGGCCCGCCCACTGGTTGTCACTCATGGCATTGGTGCCGCTGTCTGTAAGAAGGTCGATATAAACATCATCAGTGGTAAGTAAGAAAGTATTCCAGCCGGCTCTCTTAATGGCTTCTTCCCTCTGCTCCCTGGTGGTAACAGCAATGGGTTCTACCATTTTGATTTTATAAGGTTCCGCCATATACTTGTAATCCACAACCTACACTCCATTCCTTGTTAAATTTTTGTCTTGTATTATTTAGTATAACGCAACGTTAATGGAAAGTAAAATATTAAATTAAGTTGCGGAAGGGGCCGCGTTAACTTCAGGAAATTTCTTGTTGACGGCAAAGACCGCCACACCGCCAATGCCTATATGGCAGGCCAGGACGCTGCCAATTAGATTCGTAATAAAGTTCTGATAGCCCAAATTTTCTTGGAGCAGAGCTTTTACTTCTTCAGCTGCAGCTGGGTCATCGGCATGGGTGATGCCGATCAGCTGATCCTTGTCTCCCAGGGAGCGCTCTTTGACAAGTTCCACGATGCGCTTAATAGCCATTTTCTTGCCCCTAACCTTTTGGAAGGGAATCATCAGCCCGTCCTGGACATGCAAAATCGGCTTGACCTGCAGCAGCCCGCCTAAAAAGGCGCTGGCATAGTTGACCCGCCCGCCCCGGTAAAGGTAGTGCAGATCATCGACGGAAAAAAGATGTTCCACATTGTTGTTGGAACGCTTTTGTGCACGGTCGATGATGGCGGCAGAATCGGCTCCTGCCTTGGCCATCTGGGCTGCTTCCAGGGCGATCAGTCCCTGGGCAAGAGAACCGCTTAAGGTATCTACGATGGTCAGCTTGAAGTCCTTAAACTTTTGCATCATCTCTTGGGCTACCAGCTGCACCGTATTGCAGGTGCCCGACAGTTTAGAGGAAAAACTGAGGTAAAGGCATTCTCGGCCTTGTTCAGCGTACTTCTTGAAAGTTGCGGCAATCTGATCTATCGGCACCTGTGCCGTAGTAGGGATCTTATCAGCACGAATGGCATCATAGACTTCCCGGGTCGTAATATTGACCCCGTCCTGATACTCTTTATCGTCGATAATGACCAGGAAGGGCAAGACATCGATGCCGTATTCCTGAACCAGTCCTTTCGGCAGATCGCAGGCGCTGTCTGTAATGATTTTTATGGACACTTTCAACCCTCCGCTATGGATCATTTTGCCAACCTCTTCGACTTTTAGAAAAGGAATCCTGCTTGAGCTCGCCAGAAGCAGAACTTGAAGAAGGGAAGTCTATCACTTATAATGATACTGTACTCTTTGGAAGGCGGGGGAAAAATGATGAGTCAATTGGCTATAGTTGAACATATCAAAAACCGTATCAATGTTCTCAAGTCGGAACAGGTTGGCCTTAAGCTGTTTATTCAGTCTGACCAATGTCTCCATGATGCACTGGAGCGAGCAATATCTGAGTTGAACTGGGTCTTAGAAAAACTGGAAGAAGAACAAGGGGACAAGAGCGAGTAGTTAATTCTATTGTGCCAAGCTTTTGACACTGTAGTCAATTCGATAGAAAAAGCCCCATCCTTTGCGGATGGGGCTTTCAAGTTTCTGTACTTTACTTAGTACTGATTGCCAGGCTTAGAGGCGAACTACGTTAGCAGCTTGTGGGCCGCGGTCGCCTTCTACGATGTCAAAGCTGACTTCGTCACCCTCGTTGAGGGATTTGAAACCTGTGGATTGGATAGCGGAAAAGTGTACGAATACGTCGTCTCCATCTTCGCGCTCAATAAATCCGAAACCTTTTTCTGCGTTGAACCATTTTACTCTACCGATCATTTAATGGCCTCCTAAAATTGTTTTCTAGTCAAAGCCTAAACTTCGCAAACCCTGTAAACCCTTATGCTCACTCAATGGTAGAACTCGAGGCCATTCGTTCGCTTCATTTAAAGTCTTAACTGGAGTAATTCTATCACGGAAAAGGTCACATGTCAAACTAAATTTCCTGTATAATTAGGCAAAAAAGGACAATTCGTCGTTGTGTCGAAGTACACAGCAGGCACTGGTAATTTTACCCACCAGATTAAAGCTAATTGACCAGTCTGTCGATAATAGAGATAGAGAAC
>JAAYOM010000029.1 GCA_012520315.1 Bacillota bacterium
AGAAGCAATACCGGCAGGAAGCAGGGTAAAATAATATGATTGACAGCCATGCCCATCTCAATGATCCAGCCTTTGAACAGGACCTGGCAGAAACGGTATCCAGAGCCCAGAGTGCCGGGGTGCATACAGTTATAAATGTGGGTTACGACTTGAAGTCCTCCCGGCGCGCTGTGGAGCTGGCTGAGAGTTTCCCGGGTCTGTGGGCAGTTGTGGGTTTGCATCCCCATGACTCTAGGCTGTGGACTGAGGAAACAGGCGACTTGATCAAAAATATGGCTGGCCATGCCAAAGTTTTGGCCATCGGTGAAGCGGGACTGGATTATCATTATGACAACTCTCCCAGGGACGTACAGCGACATGTTTTCCGCGCCCAGCTAGCTTTGGGCCAGGAGCTCGACTTGCCGGTAGTAATTCATTCTAGGGAAGCTGCAAAGGATACATTGGACATTGTTAGTGAGTACCCAAGCGTCCCCTGCCTTTTGCACTGCTACTCGGGCAGTCTGGAAACCGCAAGAGCTTACGAGAAAATGGGGCATTTCTTTTCCTTCGGAGGGCCGATCACATTCAAGAACGCCCATAAACTGAGGGAAGTTGTGGCAGGTATCCCCCTGGAGAGAATCCTGCTGGAAACAGACTGCCCCTACCTGACTCCCCACCCTTATCGAGGCAAGCGCAACGAACCGGCCAATTTGCCCTTGGTGGCGGAGAAACTGGCGGAAATCCATGGCTGCACAGTCGAGGATGTTGTACGGCAAACCGAGGAGAACACCAGGGAGTTTTTCCGTCTGGTGGACAAGGAGGATATACAATGACCGTTGTTGCATTAGTTGGTACCCAGTGGGGTGATGAAGGCAAGGGGAAGATTACCGACGTCTTAGCTTCTAAAGCCGATGTGGTCGCCCGTTATCAGGGCGGAAACAACGCAGGCCACACAGTTGTAGTAGGGGAGAACACATACAAGCTGCATCTGGTCCCCTCGGGCATTTTCTACGCAGGGACCACCTGCTTGATCGGCAATGGTGTAGTGGTCGATCCGAAGGTTCTCTGCGAGGAGATTGACTATTTGCATCGAAACGGGATTTCCACTGCAAATCTCTATGTCAGTGAAAAGGCCCATTTGATCATGCCCTACCACAGGGTGCTGGATCAATTGGAGGAAAAACAGCGCCTGCGCAAGATTGGAACCACAGGCCGGGGTATAGGACCTGCTTACGTAGATAAGTACATGCGGATGGGGGTGCGCATGATTGATTTAAAGAGCCGGGAGTCATTGCAGCGGGCCCTGGATCAGGTACTGCCCCTTAAGAACCAGCTCTTGCAGAAGATCTACGATCATCCAGGCTTTGACCGGGATGAACTGGTCGAAGAATACTTGGCATATGGGCAGACCATTGTGCCCCTGCTGGCCGACACCTCCCTTTTAATCTACCAGGCGAGGCAAAGGGGGGAGGATGTACTCCTGGAAGGAGCCCAGGGTACGCTTCTTGATGTAGACCACGGCACCTATCCCTTCGTAACATCATCGAATCCGACTGCCGGAGGAGCGGCGCCGGGCGCAGGGATCGGCCCCAATCAAATCGATCAGGTAATTGGTGTTGTCAAAGCCTATACCACCAGGGTAGGCGAGGGCCCCTTTGTTTCGGAACTCAACGATGTCACAGGCGATCTGATTAGGGAGCGGGGGAATGAGTTTGGCACTACAACCGGCCGCCCGCGCCGCTGCGGCTGGTTTGATGCGGTACTGGTCCGCTATTCCGTCCGCATTAACGGCCTCACTGGCTTAAGCCTCACTCTCTTGGATGTTTTGGATGCTCTGGAGAGTGTCCGGGTCTGTGTCGCCTATGAGTATCGCGGGGAGCGCCTGGAGCATTTCCCTGCTGATTTGGAGATGCTCAAAGAGTGCAAGCCCATTTATGAGACCCTGCCAGGCTGGCAGGAAGACACCACCGGGGCAAAGAGTTTTGCGGACCTGCCCCAGCGAGCACAAGAGTACCTGAAGTTTCTTGAACAACAGGTGGGCTGCCCGGTCCAGATTGTATCGGTGGGGCCGCGCCGTGATCAGACTATAATGTTAAATCCTGTATTTTAAATTTTGATAAGCGATGGGGGAGTTGAAACTCTCCCATTTTTCCTATGCACGTTTATGTGATAAACAATGATGAGCCGGATGGAATGCTTACAAAGCAGCCCGTTTTCCATGATATAATGGTACTAACCTGATTTTGCCACCCCGGGGGGATATGCGTGAAACTCCATGTTAAGCTAGGCCTCATTTTCTCCATAATTACAATGGCGTCAACACTTGCCTACAGTGTGTTCTTCTATGTCCACGAGAAGGCCTCGTTTTACAGCAACGCCAAAGAAGGGTTAACTAGTCTTGGCGAGAGGATGATTTCCCAGTTTGATGACTATGTACAGGTCATGGATTACACACTGGAAAATCTCATTTCCAACACTGAGTTCATGGATGCCATGGCAATCCACGCCAATCCACATTATGCGCAAAGCGACATGCAGTGGCTTGAGGCGAGCAAAACCATGGGTAATGTGCTTTATCGTGATGCCCTGAATAAGAACTATCATCGAGTCAATGCTTTTAACAGGGGTGGTATGCTTTACACCAGCAGGTTTGACAATCGGGATACCGTCAATCAGCTTACACATGATATTGCAAAGATTGTAGACTCCCTCCCCTGGCTGCGGAAAGTGGATCAGAGGCCGTTTCAGCGCGTCTTCGTCCCTCCGCACCTTGATCCCTGGACTGCAGGGAAGGAAGTGCAGGTATTCAGCGCAGTTAGATCCATCATCTGGATGGGACAGCACATCGGCTATCTTGAGGTGCAAAGCAGGGAAGAAGATCTGCAAGCCATTTTTTCGCCCCAAGGCTTGGAGGGCGTCAGTGTGAGTGCGTTTATCAACGGTGGAGGGCTCTTGTATGAGAGTGAGGCAGGTGCCGCGGCGAGAGGCAAGGGTTTTCTCACAGGAGAATGGTCAGTAGGCAACTACGGGCTGTATGAACTTGCTTTTTCTAGCGACAAGAATCAACTTACTCTTTACATGGCTCAGGACACTTCTGCCTGGCAGGCATCGTTAATGCGCTTTATGTACAAGGTAGGGATTACTGCACTCATTTTACAGGTTGTCATTCTCATTGTGATCATGTTGGTGTCACGGCGGCTCACCAAATCTGTCAGGCAGCTTGAAGATGAGATTAGCAATGTCCAACTCGAAGATCTGTCCCTTTCGCCCCCGATCGGCTTGCGGGCAGGTGATGAGATTTATCGGCTCCAGAATGCCTTCCATGCCCTGATAGAAAGGCTGAACAGTTCGATCCGGGATGAGATACGTTTGCGCGAACTTCATCTTCAGGCCAGGATGAATGCTCTCCAGGCCCAGATCAATCCGCATTTCATCTATAACACTCTCAATGTTATCAACTCCAAGAGCCTGGAATACGGGGCTCTTGACATTGCCCGCCTAACAGACAGGTTCTCCGAAATGCTCAGATATACTACGAATATGCATGAAAAGACGGTAACCCTGGAGCAGGAACTCGAGCATGCTGCCAACTACCTGGAGCTGATGAAGCTGCGTTATGAGCATAAGCTAGAATATAGAATCGACGTGCCGGACCGAGCCTTGTGGATCAAGCTGCCGCGCCTAACGCTGCAGCCCTTGGTTGAAAATGCCATTTTACACGGCTACCAGCAGAATAATCGTGTCATGAAGATATCAATCACCGGGCGCATAGAATCCGGTCAGTTAGTGCTGGAGGTTAGGGATAATGGAGATGGTTTCAGCGGACAAATACTCCAGGACGTCTCTGAACAGGCTCGACGCCTCTATGCAAACCATGAACAGAAAGAAGGAGAATCGGTAGGCGGTGTTGGCCTGATGAACACCCTGGCCAGGCTCTACTATTTTAGCAATGGGAAAATGAAATTCTCCTTATTCAATGAAGACGGGGCAGTGGTTCAGATCAGCTTGGCGGAGTAAGAAAGTTACAGTAGGAGTGAGCCGAAAAATGTTCAGTGTTTTGTTGGTCGATGACGAAGTCGCCTCCCTCAGGTACTTGAGAAATCTGATAACCTCCTTTTCCCCTTCCTTTGAAGTAGTAGCTGAATGCGAAAACGGGCGGGATGCATTGTCCGTCCTGCACGAGAGACCCGTCGATGTACTGATCACAGATGTGAAAATGCCGATTATGGACGGCATTGCACTGGCGAAAGAAGCGAGAAGCTTGTATTCCGATCTGCATATCATTATTGTGAGCGGCTATGCCGAGTTTGAGTATGCAAAAAGTGCCCTCGAGGTGGCGGCAGAAGACTATCTGCTGAAACCGCTCAGTATCGATCAAGCCCTGAAAGTGCTGCAGGCTGTGGAGCAAAAACTGGAAAGAAGGGGGAATGAGGCAAAACTGGCCGCATTGAACAGCCTGATTACATCGGGCAAAATGGATGAGAAAGGGGCCAGGCTGCTGGGCGATACAACTCTCTTTTTGGCAATCGTTCGTTACGGCAACTTATCACCGGTTACCCTAAGTCAGCACGAGCGTTTCCAAGCCAGGGGCCAGGTAAAAGGCGGACCGGGACAAATTTGGGTTCTACAGGGGCGGGATCCGTCTGAGTTCATTGTCCTCGCTGAGAAAGAGCTCCTTGGTGCAGAGGATGTCCTGGCTGCAACTGAAGGCAAGGACCGTGGCAGCAGTTACACAATGGTTATCCAGAAGAACTATTGCCAGCTGAGGCATGTGCGGATGTGTGTGGAACAAATGGCCCGTTATCTCGATGAAAAGCTGATCTTAGGAAAAACAAGGGTGTTTTTCGTGCCCCCCTATGAACGCCAGACTTATACTGGATTTGCCAAATCGGAGCTGCTCAAGCTGGATTTTTCTATCGCAGGCGGCGACGACCGCCAGGTTAAAGGGACACTGCTCAACTGGGCTCTTCTCTGGGAGGACAGGGAGATGCCGCAGCGCTGGGTAGAGCTGGCGATTAACAGCATAGTACAGCGTGCCCTGGAACTATTTCAGCATGAGGTTGTCAATCATCTCCAGATCTTTGACGAAATCAACAGACTCTACGCTTCCGCGCAATCAGCGGAGCACTTAATGCTCGGTGTCTGGGATATTGTGTTTAACCCTTATATAGAAGCGAAGACCAAACGGCGCTCCTCCGAGGATGTGTATAGGCAGCTTGTGAGTTTTATTAAAGATAATTATCCGGATGACCTTACAATTGACAGTGTCTGCTCTGTTTTTGGCATCTCGCAGACCTATCTGAGCCGCCTTTTTCGTACCTACGGGCAAACAACATTTAACGAATATCTAACTAACTGCCGAATTAGCAATGCAAAACATTTGATCGAGCAAAATCCAGAAATCAAACTTAGTGACGTTGCCTTCCTTGTGGGCTATGACAGCCCGTCTTACTTTGGCAAAGTGTTTCGCAGCAGTGAGGGCTTGACCCCTTCCCGGTATGCAGCCAAACAAAAGGCGAAACAGAGATAGTTAGGCAATAAGGGGTATTATTTAATGAAAGTCAAAATACATCTCAAATGTTAAGGTGAAGTACTGGAATTTACCAGAGTGTAAACTGGATATTCCATTGTGATGCAATAACCGCAGCCATATAATGAAAGTACAATACAAAAGGAGGCTGCTTGAATGAGGAAGATTCTCTCTGTTTTAGTTGTTCTTTCCTTACTGCTGTCGGTAGGCTTGGTTTCTGCTCAAGAAGTTGACTGGTCGGCTAGGAGACTGGATGACCAGGTTACACTGACCTTCATGATCGACCGCGACCAGTCTTTGGACGGCTGGGAAGCACTTTTTAGGCAAATTGAGGAAGTACTGAACATTAAAACCGTACTCGATCTGCGTCCCGGTGGAATTGAGGGTGACAATCTCGTCAAGAGCCGCCTGGCCACGGGGGATATGGCAGACCTGTGCGCCTATAATTCGGGCTCGTTGTTCAAAGTGCTGAATCCCGCTGCCTACTTCGTTGATCTGTCTTCTGAGCTTTATGCTGAAAATCTCGACGAATCGTTCAAAAACTCAGTGTCGGTAGATGGTGTACTCTACGCAGTACCAAACGGCGCCACCTCCACCGGAGCCTGGCTATACAACAAACGGATCCACGAGGAACTGGGACTAGAGATTCCTGCAACTTGGGACGCTTTGCTGGATAACTGCGCCAGAATTAAAGAAGCTGGGCTTACCCCTGTTATTGGAGGGTATAGAGACAGTTGGACAAGCCAGCTCATCTTACTCGCTGACCAGCATAACCTAGTACATGAGTATCCAAACTTTGTAGATGAGTTCAACGCTGGAATTTCAACATATTCGAACACGCCGGCTGCACTGCGCGGTTTCGAAAAGCTGAACCAGATTTGGGAGCTAGGTTATATCAACACGGACCTAAACTCCACATCCTATGACATGGCCCTGGAAATGCTTGTAGAAGGTCAGGGCGTCTATTACCCAATGCTGTCCTTTGCCCTGGCTTACATCGAAGAAAACTTTGGTGACGAGATTAACAATATTGGTTCTTTCGGCCAGCCAGGCGATGATCCTGATTATCATGGTGTGACCCTTTGGCTTCCAGGCGCAATCGCCATTCCCAAGACCAGTAAGAACATTGATGCAGCCAAACTCTGGCTCGAATATTTTCTCTCCAAGGAAGCAACGGAGCTGTTGGCGCAGTACAGCAAGCCAACGGGACCATATGCTGTAAAAGGTTTGGAAGTAGATGTAGAGATGTATCAGGCTGCCATCGAACTCATGCCCCACTTCGAACGTGGCATGACCGCCGCAGCCCTGGAGTTTGAATCTCCGCTCAAGGGACCCAATCTGATGCAGATTACGCAAGAATGTGGTTCTGGTATGTCTACGCCAATCGAAGCAGCTGAAAAGTATGATCAAGACCTGAAAAAGCAGGCTTTGCAGCTTGGTTTGGAAGGCTGGCTCGACTAAGGAATTATTTGTCTGCAAGTGGCGGTGGCATTTGTCATCGCCACTTGTTCTAGGAGGCGTTTTTCTTGAAAAGAAGCGTATACGCAAACTGGCTGATTGTCCCAGGGATGGCAGTCTACAGCGTCTTCTTCCTCTTGCCCACGCTTCTGTCTTTCTTCTTCAGCCTAACAGTATGGGATTTGCAGGAATGGCGCTTTGTCGGACTGCTAAACTTCAAGATGTTTTTTGAAGAACCGGCTCTGCGAGGGGCTGTGACCAACACCTTAATTTACGCTGTGACCACTTCGGGATTGAAGACTGTCCTGGCACTCTTGATTGCGGTAGGTCTTGCATCAAGGCTGCCTACACGTAATTTCCTGCGCTCGATGATTTTCTTTCCGACCATAGTCTCAACTGTTGCCGTTGGCATTGTTTTTACAAGCCTGATGCACCCAACCCGGGGAGTAATTAACGCGGCTTTGGCGCTGCTGGGCATCGCAGGCCCAGACTGGTTGGGAAACGGAGACTTGGCGCTATACTCAGTGATATTGGTGGACGTCTGGCGCGGCATCGGAATGGCGATGATGATCTATCTAGCGGGATTGTCAGCAATACCTGCAGAATATGGAGAGGCGCTCATGGTCGATGGAGGCAACGGATGGGATAAGTTCCGACACATTACCCTGCCCCTCATACGTCCCTCAATGAATTCGGTTATCATTTTATCGTTTATAGGGGGGCTGCGCTCCTTTGACTTGGTTTGGGCCATGACCGGCGGCGGACCGGGTTTTGCCACAGAAATACTGTCGTCAATTGTCTACAAGCAATATATAAGCGGCTTTTACGGCCTGTCCACTGCTGGGAACATTATTCTGTTGGTCCTGGTAGCGCTCTTAGCTGTGCCTCTGCATGTTAGGCTCACGAAGATGGAGGTGGATTTGTAGTGAAAAGGAAAATCCGCACAGGAGTAATTGCAGCTCTAGCCAATGCTGCTGTGCTCTTGTTCTACACCACACCATTCCTGTTTGTCTTGCTCAACTCATTCAAGGATCGGCGGTCGGCAGCGCAAATGAACATGAGCTGGCCAGAGACATTCCATCCCGAGAACTACGCGGATGTGGTGAATGTAGGAGGCGGCATGCTGATTAGGGCGTTCAAGAACAGTACCGTCATTACCTTTGTTGTAGTGGTGCTGACAGTGATAGTCTGTTCCATGACTGCCTTTTATGTTCAGCGGAGAAACAATCGCACCGCCAAGCTGGTCAGCTTTCTTCTGCTGATTGGGTTAATGGTGCCTGTCCCGGTCATGCCCACCATCTGGGTATTGCAGGCTTTGGGTCTGTTCCGTCACAAACTGGGTCTGATCCTTGTGCAAACGGCGGTTGGCATGCCGTTTTCTATGATGCTATTTAGAGGTTACATCGCCAGCATCCCTCGGGAAATCGATGAGGCAGCCATGATCGACGGGTGCGGGCCGGGCAGGCTGTTTTTTCAGATCATCTTTCCCATGCTGAAACCCGTTACGGCGACCGTGATCATTCTCTCGTCCATCAATGTGTTTAACGATTTTGCCAATGCTCTGTATTTTCTGCCCGGTGCGGAAAATGCTACAGTGCAGCTGACTTTGTACAATTTCATGGGTGCCTATTCCAACAGATGGAATCTGCTTTTTGCCGATGTCGTCATTATTTGTATACCAATGCTGATCTTGTTCTTACTGTTTAACCGGCGCATTGTCTCTGGTATGAGCGCAGGCGCGGTGAAAGGCTAGGAGGTAGCTATGCGAATTACAGGATTATCTTGCGACTATATGGAAAACCCCGTGGGCTTCGATTTTGCCAGACCGCTGCTGGGTTGGATTGTGGAAGCTGGAGGACACAATCGAAAACAAAGTGCTTATCAACTGCAGGTAGCACTGGATGAGGATTTTTCCGAACTGGTGCATGACAGCGGCATTGTCAAGAGCGAAGAAAGCAATGCAATTCCGTTAGCAATATCTCTGCGTCCCTGCACTCGCTATTACTGGCGCGTGCGGGTGTGGGCTGAAAACGGCGAGGATGCATCAAGTGAGGCCGCCTACTTTGAAACAGCCCGCTTTGATACTCCCTGGCAGGCTAAATGGATTGGAGGCGGAGAACAGCTGCGCAGATCCTTTACACTGACGAAGCCTCTAAAAAGGGCGAGACTTTACGCCAGCGGTGTTGGTTTGTACAAGGCCTTCTGCAACGGCCGGCCAGTTTCTGACGAAGTGCTTGCTCCGGGATTTCATGCATACGATCACTGGATTGCCTATCAGACCTATGATCTGACTGAACAGTTAGTTCTTGGTGAGAACGTCCTTGGTGCATGGCTGGCAAATGGGTATTACAAAGGGCGGGTGAACTGGAAAGAGCAAGGGGAAAGGCGCAACATTTACGGTGATCACCTTGGTTTTATCGCAGAGTTGCATTTGGAGTACACAGACGGAGAAGTGGACGTTTTGAGCACCGACGTAAGCTGGAAGGCTGATCAAAGCCCCTTTATGAGGTCGGAGATCTATGATGGTGAGGTCTACGATGCCCGCCTTTGTCAAGAGGGCTGGAATGCCCCGGGATTTGATGACTCTAAGCTTGAGAATGCGGTGGAGGTAGAAATCGACAGGTCCCTGTTGCAGGCCCGCAAGGCACCGCCTATGAAGGTGATGGAGCGCTTAGGTCCGCCCCAGTATATTCGTACGCCTGCCGGGGAGGATGTACTTGATTTTGGCCAGAACTTTGCGGGCTGGGTCAGGTTTTCCGTATTTTTGCCGGCAGGTGAGGAGCTATTTTTGCAGTTCGGGGAAGCCCTCGATCAACACGGCAATTTCTATCGGGACAACATGCGCACAGCCCTGGCCGAACTGCGTTATATATCGGACGGAAAACCTGCAGAATACGCACCAAGCTTCACCTTTTTCGGCTTCCGCTATATGCGCATCCAGGGCCTTGACCAGATCCAGCCTGAAGATTTTACGGCTGAGGTTATTTACACAGAGATGAAACAAACCGGCCACTTTGAATGCTCTAACCAGCGCGTTAACCGGCTCTTTTTAAACGCCCTCTGGGGCCAAAAATCGAACTTCTTGGATATCCCGACGGACTGTCCTCAACGTGATGAGAGGATGGGCTGGACAGGGGATGCCCAGATTTTCTGCGCCTCCGCATGTTTTAACATGCAGACGGATGCTTTTTATCACAAGTATCTTTATGACTTGGCCTTAGAGCAGGAGGAGGCAGGCTTTGTGCCCGTTATTGTGCCGAACATTCTCAAGGGCACTGGTATCTGGCAGTTTCCTACCACCGGGTGGGGGGATGCGGCAACAATAATCCCCTGGACGATGTACAGGCATTTTGGCGACTATGCTGTTTTGGAAAAGCAATATGACAGTATGAAAGCTTGGGTAGAGTACATGCGATCCCAAGATACCCTGGGAGTCAACCGCTTCTACGGCAGGCATCTGGGGGACTGGCTGGCCCAGGATACCAAAGATCCTGACAACCTGCATGGGTTGACGCCTCCGGAGCTGATTGCCACAGCCTACTACGCTTATTCGTCTGAGTTGCTGTCTAAGACGGCCAAGATCTTAGGCAAAGAGGACGACAGCCGTAAGTATGCAGAGCTGGCGGAAGCGGTGCGCCAAGCCTTCCGGGACGAGTTTGTTTCGCCGAACGGCAGGGTTGTATCTGAGACTCAGACCGCCCTGGCCATTAGCCTACAATTTAATATGGTCCTGCCTGAACAGCGACCCAAGGTCATCGAGCAGCTGGCAGAACGCCTGCGCATTGACAAGTATCTGTTGACCACAGGCTTTTTAGGTACGCCTTACCTGTGCCCGGCCCTTTCAGAAAATGGGCTCGACGAGTATGCCTATGAGCTGCTGCTGGCGGATGAGTGTCCGAGCTGGCTGTATGCAGTAGACAGGGGAGCGACAACAATGTGGGAACGCTGGAACTCTATTCGGGAAGACGGATCGATGGGGGATGTGCGGATGAACTCGTTCAACCACTATGCCTTTGGCGCCATAGCAGAATGGATGTACCGCTATGCCGCCGGGATTAACCCCGTGGAAGATCACGCAGGTTTCCGCAAAATGCTCTTGGCCCCCCGGCCGAGCAGCCACTTTGCCTATACACGCGCGGAGTTAGAGACGCCCTATGGAACTGTAAGCAGCGCCTGGCGGCTTGAGAACGGCGTTATTGAACTGGAGTTTAAGATACCGTTCAATACAGAAGCAGAAATTCGTCTGCCTGACGCGGCCGGGGCGGAGATAGTGGAAAACGATCGCCTAATTTCGGAGATCTGCTTTGTGCGGGGTTCAGGCATCTGGTCTTACCGGTATAAGTATAGTGGCGAGAACATCGACAAGCGGGTTCCTGAGTTAGGCCGCTGGGGATAGGCCGGGCGGCCCCCTTTAAAGGAAGTTGAGAAAAAGCTAAAATTTACGCCTTGACAAGCGGTCCGTTCTGCGCTATTATAGCACTTGTGGCGAAACGAGCCATTAGCTCAGTCGGTAGAGCACCGGACTTTTAATCCGGGTGTCCCGCGTTC
>JAAYOM010000003.1 GCA_012520315.1 Bacillota bacterium
ATGATTGACATCCTTGTAGATTTTGCGGAGACTTCCCGGCGCGAAGGGTTATTGGCCCTTGAGGAAAAGGCCCAGGCCATTGACGAACCCTTCCTGCAGAAGGGAATTCAATTGGTCGTTGACGGCACCGATGCCGAGTTAGTGCGCAACATTCTAGAAATTGAACTCATATTCTTAGAAGAGCGCCATCGCCTTGGACAGAAGATCTTTGAGCAAATGGGGGCCTTGTCACCGGCCTACGGCATGATCGGCACCCTGATTGGTCTGATCGCTATGCTCGGAGCCTTGGATAACCCTGATCAAATTGGTATGGGGATGGCTGTTGCCTTAATCACTACGCTATATGGCTCTGTTGCTTCAAACTTGATTTTTCTGCCCTTGGCAGGAAAGTTAGGTATCAAAAGTGATGAAGAGATTCTCTTGAAACAAGTGATGATTGAGGGTATTTTGTCCATTCAAGCAGGGGAGAACCCAAGAATTGTAGAAGAGAAGCTGAAGTCATTCTTATCGCCTGCGGAAAGGGTGGCAGCCCAGAGGACGGAGGGAGAACCCGCATCTGAAGGGGTGACTGTCAATGCGTAGAAGGCAGAAGGAGCAATCCTCCAACACCGGCGGCTGGCTCACTACCTATGCCGACATGGTTACATTACTGCTTTGCTTTTTTGTACTTCTCTTTGCCTTTTCATCTATTGATGAAGGGAGATTCAGCTCAATCATCCATGCTTTCCAGAACTACCTGGGTGTTATGACTCATGGACAAAGCTTTATGGAGCGTCCAGGCCCGCTGCCCTTTGAGTACTCTGACATTGGGCACCGGCAGTTAATGGAGCTTTTCGAGGAAATGACTGAGTTCATCGAGCAGGAAGGGCTGCAAGGAGTAGAGTTGGAGCTGCAGGAGCGGGGTTTAATCATTCGCTTTGCTGAACAGGTTTTCTTTGACTTAGGACAGGCCACACTCAAACCGGAGGCGTTGGAG
Source organism: Bacillota bacterium (assembly GCA_012520315.1). Lineage (GTDB taxonomy): Bacteria > Bacillota > Limnochordia > Darwinibacteriales > Darwinibacteriaceae > UBA5420. The sequence continues at coordinate 977 of JAAYOM010000003.1, forward strand.
ATCATAGACAGCCTTGCTGAGCGGCTGCGCGATCTGCCCAACCCGCTGAGGGTGGAGGGCCACACCGACAATTGGCCCATTAGTACCAGCACCTTCCCTTCCAACTGGGAGCTTAGTGTGCATCGTGCCACCAGTGTGGTTCGCCGCCTAGTTGAAAGAGAAGGGTTCGATCCTGAGAAACTCAGTGCAGCAGGCTATTCTGAATACAGGCCAATCCGTCCCAATGATACAGCAGAGAACCGGGCTATGAATCGCAGGGTAGACATTGTTATCTTGAATATTGATATGTGGAGTTTCGAACCCAATGAGGGGAGAGAGTAAAAATGGCCAAGAAGGTTGAAGTTGATGCAAAATTGCTGATCGTTGCGATCGCTCTCCTTATCGTAGCTACTGTGGGCAGTGCCTTTGCTACATATCTGATTTTTGCGAGGAGCAATACAGAAGTTGCTGCACAAAGCGGTGAAGTTGGCGAGAAGAAGCGGCCGTTGGGCCCAACCTATGATGTGGGCGAGTTCACGTTGAACTTGGCCAGCAGTTCCAACCAAATGCGTTTTATTCGTACTCAAATTGTCCTGGAAACAAGCAGTAATAGAGTTATTAGTGACTTGGAAGATCGGACTCCACAGATCCGCGATCAGTTGATCAGGCTGTTGAGAGCTCGCACCGTGGAAGAGTTGAACAGTGCAGACGGTATGGAACAGTTGCGCCTTGACATTCTGCAAGCCATGAACACACTTGTTACTAAGGGCGAAGTTACGGATGTCTTTTTCATTGATCTGATTTTCCAGTAGTCGCTAGAAAGGAGCAGCTATGAGCAGCCCAATCCTATCTCAAGACGAAATTGATGCGCTCTTGCACAGAGACAGTTCACCCTCGTCTTCCGACGAGCTGCAGGACTTTTTCCATTTCGCGGCCCAGAACATGACTGCCTGGGTCAATGACTTCGCGCTGGAACCATTTGACAGCGAGGGACCCTATGTTGAACGCCTGGGGAAGAACCTGGGCGAGATCTTTGCAGATCATGCGCTAGTGGTGGCTGCTGATTTGGGCGAAATCGAGATGCTGATGTTGATGTCTGTCCCTGATGCAGAAGTCTTAGCTAGCAGGGCTGGAAGATCAGCAGAGGAAGTCATGCAGCTGCTCACTCAGACTTGGAGCGCTAACATGGCTGAGTTAGTCCATGTCCCCTACCAGGTGTATGGAGTTCAGCAGGTTTCCTTGCCCATGCTGGCCCAGTTGCCGCTGGAGCCACAGTCTTACTTGATTCGCCACGTATTTCAGAGCCCTTCTCAACGTTTTGAGGTGTTCCTGGTCGTGCAAAACGGCGGACGGTTTGAACCTCTGGTCCGTGGTGCCATGGAACGTTTAAGTACTGCCCAGGCAGCAGCAACCTCCCGCGGCCGGTTGCTGAAAGCCCACCAAGGTAAATCGCCTGTGACCAGAGCGGTGTTTACGCCCATCGATCAGATGGGAAGGCTGGAAGAAGAGCAGAGTATGGCCCTCCTAGAGGATATTGAACTGACTGTTACAGTAGAGCTGGGCAATACGACCCTCACGTTAGATGAGATTTTAGATCTGAAACCACAAAGCGTTATTGCCCTTGAGCGTCAGGCGGGGGAACCTGTCGACGTCTATGTTAACGAAACCAAGGCAGCCAAAGGCGAAGTGGTTGTTTTAGAAGAGAACTTCGGCGTGAGGATTTTGGAAATCGTGCCGAAGTCACAGCGGATCCAGGGAGCGTGAAGTTAAGCCATGGACAGTACTATGATTTGGGGCCTTGTGCGGATGGTGATTGCCCTGCTTGTAATTCTGCCTGGCACCTTTTTTGTCACCCGGTGGTACGGGCAAAGACAGAGGGGCGGGCAGGATTTGCGCGTCAAAGAAGTACTTTCCTTGGGTTCAAATCGCGCACTTTACGTGGTCGAATGGGAAGATAGAAGATATTTGCTTGGTGTTACCAATCAGACCATTACTTTGCTGGATCTGGATCTACAGGCTGATATGGAGGAGGAGGGCCCTGAGTAATGGGTTTTTTACAGACTAACATACCCTTTCCTAGTATTGATATAGGTTTTGGCGTAGCCGAAGGTCCTGGCGATGTCGCTGTAAGTTTGCAAGTGCTCTTATTGTTAACTATCTTAAGTTTGGCACCAGCGATTATCACTTTGATGACCTCGTTTACCAGGACCGTCATTGTACTTTCTTTAATCCGCAATGCTCTTGGCACCAACCAGGTACCGCCCAACCAAGTACTGATAGGGCTGGCACTGTTCTTGACCGCTTTCGTTATGGCTCCCTCCTTTGGCGCGGTTTACACCGATGCCTTGACACCGTATTTGGCTGGGGAAATGCCCCTTGAGGAAGCATGGGAAGTTGGCTTAGAACCGATTCGTGAGTTTATGCTCCGCAATACCCGGGAAAAGGATCTTGAGATGTTTGTGACGGTCAGGGGAGAAGAAAGACCCCAAACCCCGGCTGATATTAATACACTCACTCTCATTCCTGCCTTTGTCATTTCCGAGTTAAAAACAGCGTTTCAACTCGCTTTCGTTATTTTCATACCCTTCCTGGTAATCGATATGGTTGTCGCTTCCACCTTGATGGGCATGGGTATGATGATGCTGCCTCCCATTATGATTTCGCTGCCCTTTAAGATCCTGCTGTTTATTTTAGTTGACGGGTGGCACCTTGTTGTGCGGGGGCTTCTTCTGAGTTTCTCCTAAGGATGGTGAGTAGATGACTGATGCAACAGTTGTTTCTTTAGCCAGGGATGCGGTGCTGACAATTCTATTGGTTGCTGGACCAGCGCTGTTGATCGGTATGTTGGTTGGCCTTTTGGTCAGTATCTTTCAGGCCACCACCCAGATTCAGGAACAGACTCTTACATTCATCCCGAAGATTGTTGCAGTCCTTGTCTCCATTGTCATCTTCGGACCGTGGATGATCAGGCATCTTGTAGATTTTGCCGATCGCCTGCTGGCCAATCTGCCGTCGTTTATCATGTAAAGGAGGAGGGGAAGGGCAGTGATTTCGGTTCTTGATTTCGTCCGCTTCTCCTTAAGTTTTATCCGCATCGCCACATTTTTGGCGGTTGCACCTTTGTTTAACATGCGTGGCATACCAATGATGGCTCGGCTTGGCTTTGCGGCCCTCTGCTCGTTTGCGGCACTGCCTGCCTTAGATGCCGGTTGGAATCTAGAATCCTGGGGCGTGCTAGCCATGTTGGCCATGCATGAGGTTGTTATTGGACTTCTGCTGGCTTTGGCAGTCATCTTGGTGTTTTCGATCGTAAACTTTGCCGGCCACTATGTAGATACGCCTATCGGCTTTGGCATGGCCTCGGTTTTTGACCCAAGCATTGGAGGACAGGTGCCGGTCTTTTCGCAGTTTTACTATATTTTGGCTGTCTTGATATTTCTGGCTGTCGATGCCCATCTTTGGCTGATTCAGGCGGTTCAGTACTCCTTTCTTGTGATTCCCTTCGGCAGCCTCATTCAGATCGAGCCTGCCTTTCAGCTCATCATGGAACTCGTTAAGCAGGTTTTCCTTATCGGGATTCAGATTGCACTGCCCATTACGGCAACTATTTTGCTCACGGACATTGGCCTGGGGATTGTGATCCGTGCGGTTCCCCAAATTAACGTTTTTGTCTTGGGTTTTCCCATAAAAATTATGGTCGGGCTAGCAGTTGTGTTTTTTGGCTTGCCGACTTTCGTTCATATCGCCGGCCAGCTGTTTGCCGCCGACGGACTTTTGTTTCGCTATGTCCAAGGCCTGTTGGCCCTAGGGGGGAGCTAAGTGGCAGACTTTCGCTTCAACTTACAGCTCTTTGCAGGTGAAAAAACTGAGCCTGCTACTCCCAGGCGGCGTGAAGAGGCACGAAAGAAGGGCCAGGTGGCCAAAAGCGGCGAGGTCGGTACTGCATTGATGGTCTTAACCGGAGTTTTGCTGCTCAACGGCTTTGCACCTTATATCGGCAAACAGCTTAGGGAGACAGTGCATTATTTCTTGGAAAACATGTCCGCGTGGAATGGAGATGTCCTAGGTTTTCAGCACATGTTCCTCTTTGCCTTAAGCAAATTAGCCCTGATTGTGGGACCAATTCTCCTAGGCTTTCTGCTTATAGGCTTTGTCAGCCAGGTGATGCAGGTGGGTTTTTTCGCCACCGCAGAACCCTTGCTGCCCAAGTTTTCCCGCATAAATCCAGTTGAAGGCTTTAAGCGGATCTTTTCCAAGCGTGCTCTGGTGGAATTTGCCAAATCCGTGGCTAAAGTGTTTTTGGTGGGGTACTTGGTCTACAAACAAGTGCTGGCAAACCTGGAATGGTTTCCCCAGATCAGCTTGTTTCACTTGGGCGACAGCATTGCTTTGATTATTGACAGCATTTATCGTCTAGGACTGCAGGTAGGTTTATTTCTCCTGGTTATTGCCGCCGCTGATTACTGGTGGCAGAGGCGAGAGTTTGAAGACAGCATTAAGATGTCGAAGGAAGAGATTAAAGAAGAGTACAAGCAGATGGAAGGGGACCCACAGGTGCGCTCGCGCATTCGTCAGCGCCAAAGGCAGATGGCTGCCCAGCGCATGATGCATGCTATCCCTTCCGCTGACGTGATTATTACTAACCCTACCCACTACGCTATTGCCATCCGCTACAAGCCCGAGGAGATGGCTGCGCCTGAAGTTGTGGCTAAGGGAATGGGCCTGATTGCCCAACGAATTAAAGAAGAAGGTAAGAAGCATGGCATTGCGGCAGTGGAGAACCCCGAGCTGGCCCAGGCTCTTTACAAAACCACCGAGATTGGTCAGGAAATTCCGGCTGACCTTTATCCTGCGGTGGCAGAGGTCTTGGCATTTGTGTATCGTCTTAAGAAAAAAACTATCTAGTTTGATTGGCAGAAAGGATGGTGGGTATGGCGAAGACAACAACTTCCCTGGGGCGCAATATTGGGCGGGTCAGTGACGTATCAGTCATGCTGGCCATTGTCTTGGTCGTTGTGATGATGGTCTTGCCGCTTCCTCCCGCGATTTTAGACATCCTTCTAGCCGTAAATATCAGCCTGGCACTTTTGATACTTCTCTTGACGATGAATGTCCGTGAGCCTCTGGAGATCTCGGCCTTTCCGTCATTGCTGCTGGTAACCACCTTGTTCAGGCTTGCCTTGAACGTCTCGTCAACGCGGCTGATTCTGCTCACCGCCAATCCAGGCAAGATCATTGTCGCCTTCGGTGACTTTGTAGTCGGTGGAAATTATGTGGTGGGCTTTGTTATTTTCCTAATCTTAGTCATTGTGAACTTTATGGTGATTACCAAGGGTGCAGAGCGTGTCTCAGAAGTAGCCGCGCGCTTCACCTTAGACGCTTTGCCGGGCAAGCAGATGAGCATTGATGCTGATCTAAATTCCGGTCTGATAACTGAAGCGGAAGCACGGCAGAGGCGCGTGCAGATTGCGCGAGAAGCGGACTTTTACGGTTCTATGGATGGTGCGACCAAGTTTGTTAAAGGCGACGCAATCGCAGGCATTATTATCACGGTAATCAACCTCTTAGGAGGCTTTGCGGTAGGTATGTTCCAAAAGGGAATGGACTTTTCCGGCGCGCTTAACCGCTACACTCTCCTAAGTGTCGGTGACGGGTTGGTTTCTCAGATTCCTGCCCTGCTGATTTCAACTGCTACCGGTATCATCGTCACTCGGGGAGCTTCAGAGAACAACCTTGGGGCTGAGGTTACGAGCCAGTTGTTTTCTCAGTACCGAGTGCTTGCCGCAGCAGCTGGTGTGGTTGGCATCTTCGGTTTAATCGGCGGTCTGCCGCGCATTCCTTTCTTTATCATAGCAGGTTTGTTAGGCGGACTTGCCTTTGGACTCTGGCGCACCGCCAAGAGTGAGGAAGTCGATGAAGACGAAGCCATGGAGCAGGAACAGCTGGCCGAGGCCCGCAAGCCCGAGACGCTCATGTCACTTTTACACGTAGATCAGATCGAATTGGAGATTGGCTACAGCCTGATTCCATTGGTAGATGAGGCCCAGGGAGGGGACATGCTGGATCGCATCAGCATGATCAGGCGCCAATGCGCGCTGGAACTTGGCCTCTTGGTTCCGGTCATCCGTATCCGTGACAACCTCCAGCTTAACCCCGATGAGTATGTGGTGAAGATTAAAGGAATCCAGGTTGGGCGTGGAGAACTAATGATCAGCCACTATTTAGCTATGGATGCTGGTGGAATCACTGAAACGGTCCCTGGAATAGCTACCACAGAACCGGCCTTCGGACTGAACGCCCTTTGGGTTGATGCAGCGACGAGGGAGAAGGCAGAGTACGCAGGTTATACAGTGGTTGATCCTCCGGCGATTTTGGCAACGCATCTAACTGAGATTATTCGGGAACATGCCCATGAGCTCCTGGGCCGCCAGGAGGTAAAGACCCTGATCGACGGAGTCCGGGAAGAGTATCCTGCCGTAGTGGATGAACTGGTGCCTGACATGTTAACCATAGGAGAGGTCCAGAAGGTGCTGCAGAATCTGTTACGGGAAGGAGTGCCCATCCGTAACATGGTCACAATCTTAGAGACACTGGCCGATACTGCAGCGATAACGCGGGATCCAGACTACCTCACTGAGTATGTGCGTGAGGCGCTCAAGCGGCAAGTCACCCAGATGTACTTGGAAAAAGATGAGCTGACTGTGCTGACTTTAAGTCCACAGTGGGAAGAAACGATTTCTGCCGGGATTGAGTACACCGAACGCGGACTCAGTGTTGCCATGGATCCCAGGCAGATCCAGGATCTTTATCAAGCGCTGGCCCAAGGCCTGGAAGAAAATGTGCTGCCGTATCCAATTATCCTGGTATCTCCGCAAATACGGATGGCATTAAAAAGGTTGACAGAACGTGCCATTCCTCGTCTGATTGTACTGTCATACAACGAGATTAGCCCGGATGTTCAGGTGAATGCGGTGGGGACGGTGAAATGGAACCATGAGGGTTAAGAAGTTCACGGGAAAAACCATGCAGGAAGCCGTCGCAAGCTTGCGTGCAGAATACGGGAGCGATGCGATTATTTTGCAGACCACGCAAAGAAGGCGCTGGCTGTGGGGACGGATCGGCCCAAAACGCTACGAAGTTGTCGGGGCTATTGATCGTGAGCATAAACGCCCCCAAGCAAACTCAAAGCCCCAGATCCGGGAGGAAGCGGCGACAGGCGAGAATGGGGCAGTGCGGGATGTGCCGAAATTTGACCCATCCATGTCTGAGGCGGTGCAAAACCTGTATAAAAAGCTGATGCGCCGTGATATTCCCCAGGATCTGACCCAGGCTCTCTTGAGGGATGTCTTGACTAAGCTGCACAAACAGGATTGGAACGACGAGGCAAAGATTTGGGCACGCCTGAGCGCATCAGTAGCTGAGCGCATAGTCACGGTAGATCCCTGGGAGTTTTCCGGGGGACAGCGGGTTGTAGTTTTGACAGGCCCTACAGGTGTGGGCAAAACCACAACAATTGCCAAGATAGCAGCAAATTTCAGTCTAATCGACAACAGGAAAGTTGGGTTGATTACGGTAGATACCTATCGGATCGCCGCAGTTGACCAGTTAAAGAGATACGCGGAGATCATCGGCATCCCTTTGCATGTGGCTTTTGATCCGCAAGAGCTCAAGGACGGTATTGCGAAAATGAAGGACCGAGACCTGATCCTGATAGATACAGCAGGGCGAAGCCAGAACAACTTCCTGCAGATTAAGGAACTGAAAAGTTACCTGCAAGGTGTCGATGCAGAAATTCATTTAGTTATCAGTGCCACAACAAAATCCACCGATGTAGACGAGATTGTCAAAGCATTTGGGCAAGTGTCCATCGATCGAGTTATTATTACCAAGCTTGACGAGACAACATCCTATGGGGTCATTTTGCAGACCTGTGAACGGACTCGAGCCCCGCTTTCCTTCGTCACCACCGGACAGGGGGTTCCGGAAGATATTGAAGTGGCCACAGGCGAGAAACTCGCCCAACTCATTTTGGGGGACATGTAACATGAAAGATCAAGCCGAAGGTCTAAGAAGACTCGTTAAGCAGAAAAAGGAATTTGCTCGCATCATTGCGGTAACCAGCGGCAAAGGCGGCGTCGGCAAGACTAATATTGCCGCTAATCTTGCCTTGGCTTTGTGCCAGAGAAATTTCCGTGTCGTACTCATCGACGTGGATCTGGGACTGGCTAATATTGACATTCTGCTAGGCATCACGCCTGCGTTCAATTTGGGGCATGTTTTGCGAGGAGAAAAGACTATTCAGGAAGTCATGATCGAGGGCCCCCTTGGCCTGAGGATTCTCTCTGGCGGTTCGGGAATCACAGATCTTGCCAATCTCAATGGCTGGCGCTTGGAGGTATTTATTAAATCCCTCGAAATGCTCAATCGTGAGTTTGACTTTGTGATCCTCGACACTGGGGCGGGAATTCATCGCAATGTGCTAAGCTTTGTCCTGGCGGCTACGGAGGTTCTCGTTGTCACAACTCCCGAGCCTACAGCCATCACCGACGCATATGGTTTGCTGAAAGTGATTAGACAGCAAGGTCCCGATATTAAAGTACGTCTGATTGTAAATATGGCGAAAAGTCCGAATGAAGCCCAGCTGGTGGCGGACAAGCTCAACTCGGTTCTCTTGGAGTACGTGCACTGGGAAGTAGAATATCTTGGTTACGTGCTGCAGGAATCGCAGATTGCAAAGGCTGTCGCTGATCAGCAGCCGGTGCTTCTAGCATTCCCCACCGCCATGAGCAGTCGTTCGTTTCAGCGAATTGCCAGTATTTTAGCTGGTGATCAAGTCAACGTTGCCAACGCGGGCCTCAGGGGATTCTTTTCCAAGGTGTATGACTTTTTACGTGCTCAGTGAGGTTAGATTATGCAAGTACTACCTAATCAATTAATGGAATTACATGTAGAAAGCAACTCCGGCCTCGACATTTACCGCACCAGGGTGGAAGACGCTTACGATGACTTGCTCATTGTGGGGGTACCCATTAGGCAGGGAGTACTTGTTCCAATTCGGATAGGAACTCGGCTGAATGTGCAATTTAGGGTGCAAAGCAATGTTAACGAAGGCCGATACAGTAATCAGGCAATTGTAGAGAAACGTTTTCGCGCCAATCTTCCCCTCCTTCAGCTAAGGCTGTTAGGCACTTGGGAAAAGATTCAAGAACGTCATTTTCTGCGTGTGCCTGTATCTATTGATGTATTGTTTGAAGTAATTAACAAGGAAGGGGTAGAACCTATCCCCCAATCGGGGCTGATGCTCGATCTGAGCGGGGGTGGATTTTTGCTGCGTACCTCCTATCCCCTGGAGCGCGATGATGAAATACGCGTATCTTTCAGTGTGAAAGACAGCCAAATAACTGCCAGCGCCGTTGTGGCTCGTTTAGTAGAGAGTGATTCCGGTGTAGATTACGGGGTTTGTTTTGTCGATATAGCGGAGCGCCTGAGACAGGTCATTATTAAATTTGTCTTCCAGCGCCAGATAGCTTTGGCGGAGCTGACTAGAGATAATCGGGAGTAATCAAGACCCCGTGGGGGTGAGATGATGTTAACTCAAGATGACCAAGAGCGGCTGGATCAGCTGTGGAATACATATAAGAAAAGTAATGACCAAAATGCCCGCGATCAACTGTTAGATGCCTATATTCCCCTAGTCAAGTACGTGGCCGGCCGGATGGCGATGAACCTGCCCAGCAGTGTTGAAGTAGGAGATTTAGAGAGTTTCGGTTTTTTCGGTTTACTTGATGCCTTGGATAAGTTTGATGAGACCCGTCAGATCAAATTTGAAACCTATGCATCAACGAGAATCAGGGGAGCAATTCTCGATGGTCTCCGTTCCATGGATTGGGTTCCTCGCAGTATACGCGCTAAGATTAGAATGCTGGAGAAGCAAGTATACAAGCTCACCAATGAACTGGGACGCAGCCCTACTGACAGTGAGATTGCTGCAGCCCTGGAGCTTTCGACGGAACGCTATTATGAACTCTTAACTGAAATTAAGGGAGTCAATCTATTTTCCCTGGACGAGACGATCGCAACTGACAAGGAAGGGGACAGCCTGAAAATTCTCGATCTTGTGATTGACAGCGATAGTTTGCCTGAGCACAGGATTGTTGAGACGGAAAGCGTTGAAGAGTTGACTGCCGCTGTGGAAAGTTTAACCGAGCGGGAGCAGCTCGTTCTTGCCCTTTATTATCACGAAGGGCTTACCCTTAAGGAGATCGGCCATGTCTTAGAAGTGTCGGAATCCAGGGTGTCGCAGATTCATACCAAGGCGATTACGGCATTGCGTCGCAAACTTGCTTAAGGACGGAGGGAGTAGAGATGTCCATTAAGTTTCCTGATTTTCAGGTGCTCGTTACCCGGTCAGATCAAGTTCCCCGCCCCAATCGGGAGGGGGACCAAACAGGGGCTGCCGGCCGTATGACACCCCAGGTCACTCAGGAGTTTGCCTTACGGGAGCAAAGGGTAGAGAGAAACAGGCAAAAAGACAAGATTCGCGACCGAGAAGAAGATGAAGGCGGACGCCGCAGGCAGCAGCAGAACGGAGAGCAGAAAAAGAAGCGCCGGCCCGGCCAGAGGCGCCGTATTGATCTGCGGGCTTAAAGGGGTGGCTGTGCATGGATTATTTTTTAGTGTTCACACTGGGCATCGCGGTAACGGCAGTTGTTTTTTTCATCCTGCGTCCAGGATTATTCACGCGCTCCAGTGAAGATTATGCCATGCTTGAAGCCATGGTTGAACAGTCCATTGACGAGCTGGAAACCAGACAGGCGGAGATTATGCAGGAGATCGAAGGAAAACACCGGGCGCTTTTAGAATTGCAGGATCAGATCATTGCCAATTTCATTCCAGCATCTGCCCAGTCGCCTAAGGTGGCGGCAGTTTTAGAGTTGGCTAAACATGAGGAAGATGTGAACGAGATTGCCAAGAAACTAGGCCTAGGCCTTGGTGAAGTCCAATTAATTTTGTCGTTAAATAAAGATCCGGACCCCCTTGCTGAAAATGACTAAATGTGCTATATTAGCAAGTGGTGTAAGATTACACACGGTTCTTGACAGCGGGCAAGGTTGCCAATTTGGTTTTGTCCCTGGATGAGAGAAGCGGAGGATCAAAAACTAAGAGAGGAGGTGGGCGATTTGGCCGTTATTTCAATGAAGCAATTGTTAGAGGCCGGCGTTCACTTTGGGCATCAGACCCGCAGATGGAATCCGAAAATGGCAGAGTACATTTTCACAGAGAGAAATGGAATTTACATTATCGATCTCCAGAAAACAGTGCGGAAGGTAGATGAAGCTTATAACTTTGTCCGTGACACTGTAGTCAATGGAGAGTCCGTACTTTTTGTAGGTACCAAGAAACAGGCACAGGAAACCATCCGCGAAGAGGCGGAACGGTGCGGAATGTTCTATGTGAATCAAAGATGGTTAGGCGGCATGTTGACCAACTTTAAAACCATCACTTCCCGTATTGCACGGATTGAAGAGATCGAGAAAATGGAAGAAGATGGTCTCTTTGATGTACTGCCTAAGAAAGAAGTAATGGAACTGCGTAAAGAACTAGACCGCCTGACTCGTTTCCTGGGCGGCATTCGGGGTATGAAGAAATTGCCGGGCGCAGTCTTTATTGTAGACCCTCGCAAAGAACGCATTGCAGTGGCTGAAGCACGCAAACTGGGTATTCCCATTGTTGCGATCGTAGACACTAACTGTGACCCTGATGAAATCGACTATGTAATCCCAGGCAACGACGATGCTATTCGTGCCGTCAAGCTTTTGACCACAACTATGGCTGATGCTGTTGTGGAAGCGAAAGAGGGAGCCAGCTTCGCTGAGGAAGCTGCAGAAGCTGGAGCCGAAGCAGAAGCTGTTGCCGACGACGTAGAATAAACGTACAGGAAAAGGGAGTGGGAGAATGCTCTCACCCCTTTTTTATGAACACTGAAGGAGGGTTCTTATGGCTGATGTTACGATTACTGCCGCCATGGTGAAAGAATTGCGCGAAAAAACCGGTGCAGGCATGATGGACTGTAAAAAGGCGCTGATTGAGAAAAATGGTGATATGGATGCAGCCGTCGACTTCTTGAGGGAAAAGGGTCTGGCAGCAGCTGCCAAAAAGGCCGGGCGCATTGCCGCTGAAGGAATTGTCGAGTCTTACATCCATATGGGTGGAAGAATTGGAGTCCTGGTAGAAGTTAACTGCGAAACAGACTTTGTGGCAAAAACAGATGAGTTTCATGAGTTGGCCAGAGATATTGCCATGCATATTGCCGCCTCGAAGCCTGAGTATGTTTCCAGGGAAGAGATTCCCGCGGAAGTACTTGAGCACGAGCGGGGAATTTACCGGACAATTGCTGAAAACGAAGGCAAACCGGCCCATATCATTGAGAAAATTGTCGAGGGTCGCATTGATCGCTATGTCAAAGAGGTTTGTCTGTTAGAACAACCCTTTGTCAAAGATCCGGATATGACCGTTAACGATCTTCTCAACGCAAAAGTGGCGAAAATCGGGGAAAAGATTTCCGTAAGGCGGTTTGCCCGCTACGAGCGGGGCGAAGGATTGGCCAAGCGAGAAGATGATTTCGCAGCCGAGGTTATGGCCCAGATGGGAAATTAAGAGAACACCTAGGTGTTCTCTTTTTTTAAGTGGAGGGATCTGCTCTAAGGCGACGAATAATAAAGGAGAGATGTCGATGGCATTGCCAAAATATAACCGGGTTGTACTCAAATTGAGCGGAGAAGCATTAGGGGGCAGCGGCTACGGAATTGATCCTGAAGTTGTTGTAGCCATTGCCGGAGAGATCCGCAGCGTTATGGAACTAGGGGTTCAGGTTGCTATTGTGGTAGGGGGAGGCAATATCTGGCGCGGGGCGACAGGCAGCGCAAAGGGCATGGACCGCACTACCGCTGAC
>JAAYOM010000030.1 GCA_012520315.1 Bacillota bacterium
TCCATGACTATCAGCAGATCAATTTGTCCATTCTGCAAAAAGTTGTAGAACATCATCTAGAGGATTTTACAAACTTTATTCAGGCAGTCAGGCATATGTTTTTGAGATAATCATGTTGGTTGCGGGGGCCGGATTTGAACCGACAACCTTCGTATAGACGAGACAGGGGATCGATTATGATAGTGGAAATTGAACGAATCGAACAGATAATCGATTTTGCCTGGGAGCTTAGCAGGGACAGCCGCAGTGCTACATATCCCAGGGAGGAATCCAAGGCGGAGCTGGCAAAGAGTCTTGCGCGGGCGTTGAATTCAGAACACCAAAGAATTATAGCTTATTACGGGCGAGATGATGAACTGCAGGGCGTCTGTGTGTATCACTGGGACTCTGAAGAAAACTATTCCCAGGCCAGCCACTTCTTAATAAATGCAGGCAGTTATAGTCGGGTTGCCGACGAGTTCATTTCCTTCCTTGCCAAACACCTAGGCGGCTATGATTTTCTGATCGGTGTGCCAGCCGCCAATAGCAGCGCCATCGGCTATTTTGAACAGAGGGGCTTTGCATGCATTGAGTCCAGTATCGACACTAGATTGTATAACTTACAGCCTCCTCAGGTAACCGCAGGTAAGCCGGCAGAGAAGATCACTGCCGATAACTTTGTCGAGTATGCCGCTTTTCACGACAAGTTCGCACTGCCGGCCGAGCTGTACTACCACAGCAAAAATCTGAAGCGCTATCTAGAGCATTTTAGAATTCTAGCTTTGCGAAAGAACGGCAAGATATGCGGGAGCATCTTTGCACGGATCTTGCCGGATAATGGTGCAGACATCGTCGGCTTGTTCAGTGATGGAGATGTGCCCAGCGAGAAGGAAGCGCTAATCAATCAACTTCTCTTGGCGTTATACAATGAATTTGGAGCTCTGGATGAAGTGATCTTTTTTATTGATGAAGGATCAGGCTCAGAGTTGGATCTGGCACTAGGGGCAGGTTTCAAAATCAAAGATCGCTATAGATTATATAGGCAGAGTCTATAAGATTTTACCAAGGCGAAGGAGGGCATTTTCCTTTGCCTTTAAAAGAAAAAGCTAGGTTTACATAATATACCTTATGCGAAGTTCTATTAGAATTTGAGGAAGGAGCAAAGCCCCTGGGAAACAAACCTAAAATTTGCCTAGTCTTGAACCAAAAAATACTGATTCGTTTGGGACATCGGAGATCCTGCCCGGTGCGGGAAATCCGTCCTACGCTAAGGTAATCACATGGTTGCACAGGAAAAAGGCGCTCTAAACGCCTCTCTGGCGGTCGAAATAAGCTCTTTCTGGCACAAAAAAAGACCGGTATGAACCGGCCTTGATTTTCAGCTTTTTCCTTTGTTAGGGTGTGCTGCGGCCCTCGGCTAACTGCAAGGGCTGAAAACTCTTTTTTACGGACACAGTTAGCACTTGTCCCGGGAAAATGTCCGCTGACTGCAACTGGTTTAAATCCCTTATTGATCCGACAACATCCCTAGGATCACTGTCAGGCACTTGAGACTTGGCGATTGTCCATAAAGTGTCGCCAGGCTGCACTACTACTTCGACAAAGGCAAAATCTTGGCCAGCCGGCATTAGACTATCCGTCATCACTAACTTGCCAGTAATCGCAATCACGCTGGCAGTCAGCATGATAATTAGTCCAATAGCAGAAATCGTGATCGTAACATCCTGGATCTTCTTTCCCATTTTTACACCCCCGGAACATCTGTTCTGTTCGTCCTGTCTCAACCTTATACCAGAACAAATGTTTTGTCAAGGGTTTTTAGAACAATTGTTTGACCAAACTTTGCCTGCTGTGCTATAATTAGGACAGCAAGCGCAAAAACAGCCGTGGGAGGTTATTATAGATGGGAAAAGTTTCGGAACGACGCAAAAAAATCCTGGAGTTTATCAAAGATGAGGTTAACGACAAGGGGTATCCCCCATCGGTCCGTGAAATAGGGGAGGCTGTAGGTCTAAAAAGCAGCTCTACCGTACATGGACACCTTATTAAGCTCGAGGAAATGGGCTATATCAGGCGAGATCCTTCTAAACCCCGGGCTATTGAGGTTCTAGATGATATCAATGTACCGAAACTTCGCGCCATTGATGTACCGGTACTAGGCAGGGTGACTGCTGGAACTCCCATTTTGGCAGTGGAAAATATTGAGGAGTATTTCCCTATCCCTAAGAATTTTGTCAACCATGAGGACGTCTTTATTCTCCGCATTAAGGGAGACAGTATGATTGAAGCAGGCATTTTTGATGGCGACTATGTACTTGTCAGCCAACAGGAAAGTGCTGATAATGGGGAAATTGTTGTAGCGCTGTTGGCCGGTGAAGAAGCAACAGTGAAGCGCTTCTTCCACGAGGGAAACCGTATTAGGCTGCAGCCGGAAAACCCAACCATGGAGCCAATTTACTCTAATGATGTTGCCATTTTAGGCAAAGTAATCGGTGTGTTTAGGCGGGTTCAATAAAATTTTGGCAAAGAAAAGACGAGCAACACTACTGCTCGTCTTTTGCAATGAACTCCTGATGAGTAATTAGCTTCCCATGTTTTACTGATGCTTCTACCACGTTATATCTGGCATCAAACTCGATGGCCGCCTCAATGCGCTGATAGCAGCGGGAGCCGACAATTGTCTTTTGGACAAAATACTGCCCGGGACCTAAGTCCGCCTCCGGTCCCTCCCGTCTCTGCACTTCACTAGTTGTCCTGACTCTGACGGGAATCTTCTCAGCGCACTTGTCGCATCGTACATAGAACCACAA
>JAAYOM010000031.1 GCA_012520315.1 Bacillota bacterium
CGCTTTTCCAGCTGTAGCTTAAGCTGTCGCCATCAGGATCCGAAGCAGTAACACTAAAATCGATGGTTCCGCCAGGAGCAACAGTAACCTCATCTAGATTTGGCGAAAACGAATTGATCTTCGGCTCTTTATTGCCTCCTCCGCCTCCTCCAGTACATCCCTGCAATATCAACATTAAGCACAACACTAAAATAGCAAACACATTCCTTTTAACGCTCAATTAAGACACCTCCTAATATATATACAGTGTTCTTTACAGTGAGTTTACCACTTGCTTCTGACCAAAAACTGACCACCCGAGGGACAGGCCCTCGATCAACTGCGATAATTCGACGATTTTCGCATATTTGTTTTTTCAAAGGACTATTTCAGCCTAATAAATAAATTAACCATCCGATCAAATCATACGGTAGGTTATACAAGATTTTTAATAACGACCCAATTCTTTGACGACCTTAAAAATTTGTGGTATAATTTTCCTTAGCAAACGCAAACGAACCAAGAGAAACAAATAGCAACGGACAATCTGTTCGTGACGTACACAAAGGGGGTGAAGATGGGGTCCGGTTTGCATTCAACTGTACACAAGCAACTAGAGTGATAAAAAAGGAGGTAGTTTAGTTGAAAAGATTACCCTTGTTCCTTGTTTTTGCGCTTGCGCTCCTCTTGGCCTTCAGCCTTGGTGCCGCTGCGCAGGAAGTGATCACAATTCGAGCTTGGACTGTTGGTCCTGATACGCCCGCTTTTCACAGGGCAGAGAACTTGGTAACTGCCGGTGAACGGCTGAACAAGATGCTGGAGATTGTCGGTGCTGATGTCAGAGTTGAAGTTGATGCAGACTTTTGGACAGATGAGTGGGACAGCTTTAGACGCAGAATTATCCTGGCATCCGAAGAAGGAAATCCAGATGTAGTTCCTGACATTATTGTTTCCAGTCACCTCGATATACCGGTCTGGGCGCCGGCGGGATGGATTGTCTCGCTGGACGAGTATATTGACCAGTACTGGGAGTCCACCTATCAGGACTTTTTCCCACATCTTTGGGGTGCAGTTTCCTATGAGGGCAAGCGTTACGGAGTTCCTCAGGATATAGAAGTACGTATGGTGTTCTATCGCAAAGATCACCTGCGTTCCCTCGGCTGGACAGAGGATGAGATAGCCGATCTGCCTAGGCGAGTCGAGGAAAGGGAGTTTCTCCTCTCTGACCTGCAAGACTTAGCGCAAGAAATGGTAGATGCAGGGCTAGCAGACTACGGCATGGTTCACAGACCTACCCAAGGCCCAGACTTCTTCCAGATCTTAGTGGCCTACGGCGGGCAATACTATGATCCCGACACTGATAAATTGGTAATTGACAAGGAAGCACTGGAACTCACTTTGCAGTTCTTTGCAGACAACGTAGAGCGCGGCCTTACCCCAGCTGGCATGACCACCTGGCCCTGGCCAGCAGTACATCGTGCTATTGCTGAAGAAGGCAGTGCCGGCATGCAGATTACCGGCGGTATGTGGTTCTGGGCCGAGTGGCAGCGGGATCTTGGCATTCCTGAAGAAGATCTCTGGGAGAACCTTACCTGGAGTTTGATCCCTGCCGGCAACGAAAAGGGGCGGCCTAATCAGCTGGGTCAACCCCTGGCCTATATGCTGAGCGGACCAAGCCGCAACAAAGACCTGGCCTTCCTGCTGATTACCTTGGCATCAGAAGTAGATCTAAATACAAGGCACTCGCTGGAAGCTGCTAAGCTGGCAATTCGCAGATCCCAAACTGCCTTCCCGCTCTTCCAGGAAAACAGTTACCTGGCTGAAGCTGCCAAGCTCACTCCCCATCAGATCTTTAATGCCACCCACCCGGCGGCAGGACGCTACCTGGCAGTGCTGCATGAAGCAATCGGCGGCGTAGAAACAGGTGCTATCACTCCCAAAGAGGGTGTAGAGCTAATCGTGCAAAGAATGAACCAGGCTGTTGAAGGCGATCAACTGATCATTCGGTAAGCAAACCTTTGCAACCAAAAAGGGGCTCTCCGGAGCCCCATTTTTGCAGAAAAGTGAGGTGAACACAGTTGACGAAAAAACGCGGGCACTTCATGATCTTTCTCTTGTTAGCTCCCGCTTTGCTGATAACTTTGACTTTCTATTTGGTTCCCGGCATACTCACCGGCGCCATGAGCTTTACCAACATGGACCACCGCCTTACCTGGAATTTCGTCGGTTTTAGTAATTATGTAGCGATGTTCAAAGATACCATCCTCAGCCGGGTCTTCTGGAATACCATTCTCTATGTATTTGGAACCCTGCTGCTCTTCAATGTAACCTTTGGCCTGCTCATCGCGTTGGCCACTTCTTACATCGCGGAAAGGCACGGCGAGAAGCCAAGCTTGTTCTTTAGGGCGCTCTGGCTCCTGCCCCGTTTCACACCGCCGATTGTCTACGGTGTAATTTGGCTTTGGATTTTGGACCCCACCCGCAACGGACTGCTTAACGGAGTTCTAAACTGGTTTGGGCAAAAGCCAGTCAGCTGGATCAGTGAGTTCCCGATGGCGGTAATCGTCCTTACCAACGGCGTGATTGGGGCATCATTCGGGATGATTCTCTTTTACTCGGCGATCACTTCTATTTCCCGGGAATACAACTGGGCTGCCGCTGTGGATGGAGCCGGCTGGCTGCACCGCATACGCTATGTAACCCTGCCCTTAATTCGCTGGCCATTGCTCTTTGTCACAGCCTATCAAACCCTGTCGCTTCTGACCTCTTATGAGTACATCCTGATTCTTACAGGCGGAGGACCTTTTTACAAAACCACAGTTTGGTCCCTCTACGCTTACAACGAGGCATTTGGCGGCTATTACGCTTCCTATCGCTTTGGCTATGCTACTGCTTTGACCCTAGGACTGGTAATTGTCAGTATTATCGCTTCCGTTATCTATTGGAGAGTATTCCGCTTCCGCGAAATGATGTCGGAACCGAAGATAGAGGTGATTTAATTGCCAAAATTGAAATACGATCTAGCCTCTTCCCACGCCGGCACCGCCACACTTGTCCATCTAGCAAAACGGGAAGCACGCAAGGAAAAACTCTTGACCTTTTTCATCTACTCGTTCATGATCCTCTCCTCCCTGCCCTTAGTGCTCGGCTACGGCTGGCTGATTCTCAACTCCTTCACCGACAAAATGGTTTACGGTGTTGTGCCGCAGGGATTTACAATTAAGAACTTTAGATTTTTATGGGAACTGCCCTCTAGGTACTATCCGGATCTATGGAGAACCACCTGGAACACCTTTCTGCTTGCATTAGGCATGACGGCGATCATGATTCTTGTTGCCACCCCCACCGCCTATGTGATTTCCAGGATGAAGTTTCCAGCCCGAGGTTTCCTTTTGGCTATGACCTTGATCCTGCACTCCTTCCCTGGAGTCACTTTACTGATTTCGCTGTACTACGTCTTGCGCACACTGAACCTTTTGAACAGTTTGGTTGGGGTATTTCTGGTCAAGGCAGGCTTGATGCTGCCGCTTGGGATCTGGATTATGAAGGGCTTTTTCGACGGAGTCCCCTGGGATGTAGAAATGTCCGGACTGGTTGACGGAGCCACCCGCATGCAGACGCTCATTAAAATTGTATTGCCACAGGTCAAACCGGGCATTGCGGCGATGGCCATCTTTTCCTTTATCAACGGCTGGTCAGAGTACATTTACGTCATCACCTTCATCCAAACCAAGGAAAGCTGGACACTGTCAAGCTACGTCAATTCCATTATTGGAGACTTCCAGTTTATCGACTATGGCCTCCTGTCTGCGACAGCCCTGTTCTATATCGCACCGGTCTTACTGTTCTTTATCTTTACACAAAAATACCTAATGGCAGTCACCGTTAGTGGCTCGAAAGGTGGATGATACAGAATGGCTAATGTTCGCCTTAAAAACCTGACGAAAACCTTTGGCTCTGTGGTCGCGGTAGATAATGTGTCACTGGATATTCCCGACGGTAAAGTCACCGTCCTGCTCGGACCTTCCGGCTGCGGCAAGACCACGCTGCTGTTGATGTTAGCCGGCATCTACCAACCAACACATGGCGAAGTCTATTTTGATGATGTAATGGTCAACGGGATTCCTCCGAAATTACGTAACGTAGGGCTGGTGTTCCAAAGTTATGCGCTCTATCCTCATATGACGGTGTTTGACAATATCGCTTTTCCTTTACGGCTGCAAAAGGTGCCTAAAGATGAAATCCGAGATCGGGTTCATGCCATTACCAAGGTTGTGCAAATTTCCGACTTGCTGAAGCGCAAACCGGGGCAAATGTCAGGAGGACAGCAGCAAAGGGTGGCCTTAGCCCGGGCGCTGGTCAAAAACCCTGATCTGCTGCTTCTAGATGAACCCTTAAGCAATCTTGACGCCCGGCTAAGAATCGAAACCCGGGTAGAGATCAAACGCATTCAGCAAGAATTTGGCATTACAACTGTCCTAGTCACTCATGACCAGGTAGAAGCAGTCACCATGGCTGATAACGTAGCAGTCCTCAAAAAAGGCGTTCTCCAGCAGTACAGTCCCCCAGAGGAGCTGCTCTTGAAGCCAGACAACATTTTTGTAGCTTCCTTCATGGGAGATCCGCCCATGAACCTGCTTGACACTGAACTTGTGGTTCGGGATGACAGAGCCTTTTTCAAATGCGGCAGTGAGCTGGAGATTCCTGTACCACCTGAAGCTAGGGAAGCTGTACTGAGCAGAACCGGCAAGGGACTTGTGATTGGCATCAGGCCGGAGAATATGTCGCTGAAAGAGGAAGAAGGAGATTACGCTATACGGGGCAAAGTGTTCATGGTGGAACTGCTTGGCCGGGATAAGCTGGTCGACTTCAGGTTTGGCGAAGTTGCGCTGCGCGTGCTCGTACCGGCAGATCTTCCTGTTAACACAGGAGAGGAACTGTGGATCCATCCCCATCAAAGCAGGATCCATCTCTTCGACAAAGAGAATAGCGAAACGATTCCCATTGCCGTTTAGGAGGACACTTACATGACTACCCGTGTCGGCATCAATGCCGATTCATCCCGCATTGACGGTCAGTTGCCGCTTTTGAAGCAAGACCTAGAGAAGTTTTCTGATGCAGGTTTTGACTGGGTGGAAATTGCCGCCCACAGTCTAGATGTGATCATTTTCGGGGAATTGCAGAAAGGGCGGCTGCAAGAGATCAAAAAGCTGCTTGGTGCCTTTAACTTTGGTTACAGTCTCCATGGTCCTGATCCTGTTAACCTTATGGATCCAAACTTCCCTGATCTGCAAGAGAAGGTATTGCGTTCCTGTTTGGAGCTGGGTGCAGAGATCGGTGCCAGTATACTCGTATACCATTGCGGAGGGGTTCCTAATGAAAGCCTGATCAAGGCATTTATCCAGGATAAACCGGAACTGGCAGAAGTAAGTCAGGATCTGCAAAAGCGTGAGCAAGAAGCTTTATTTCGCCTGGGCGATCGGGCCAAGGAGCTTGGCATCACAATCTGTGTAGAGAACTCCCTGCACATCCCCTATGCCTTTCAAGATCAGGTTCGCTTTTCTGGCGCACGCATAGATCATCTGGTCAGCCACGTCAAGGAAATCGGCCATGACCATGTGCAAATCTGCTTTGATGTGGCCCATGCCCACATCTCGGCAAATGCCTTAGGCTTCGACCTTGCAGAGGGGCTGCGCCTGGCGAAGCCCTATATTCGACATCTCCACCTGCATGATAACTTTGGGCTGCCCTATGTACCGACTGCGGGCAAGACCATCGACAATCTCCCCCTGGGTTTTGGGGACTTGCACATGCCGCCCGGCTGGGGGAATATCCCTTATGGCAGGTTGAACAAGGATCTAAAGGAGTGCCAGGCTGTGGCCGTGGTCGAGCTTAATCCCCGCTACCAGACAGCGGAAATCCTGCCCCAAGTCGCGGGCCTGTCCCTCGATCAATAGTGACTACTTGACGAATTCACCAACTCAAGTACGGGCAAATAAAAAGAGGGGTATCGCCAAGTGAGTTCATCCCTTGCGCGATACCCCTCCTTTGCGTTAATGAGGGATTATAAGGCAGACTGAAAGTCAGCTGCTATGCTTTCTATTACACCCAAATCCCAAACCAGCATGCTGGCAATATACTTATCCCGGATGTCCTTGGTTGCTAAAAAGGTATCCTTTACTTCCTCGCTGGTCATCCCGATCTCCTGGGGCGTTAGGGGCAGCTCCATAGTTCTCAGAACCTGGCGCAAATCCTCTTCTTTGGGCAGTTCTTCTGAAATGATCTGCAGGATCTGCCCCCAGCTGTGCATAATCCGCTCCAGCCTTTGTCCATGCCCCTTCCTTTCATACTTCCCTTCGCTCTTCTCCCTTTCAATCAGCGCCTTTGCACTCACGCCTAAAAACTCTGTTAACTGCCTGTTCCAGTCCTCCAGGCTGAAACTCTCTACATATGCAAGGGCCCTTGTTCTGTCAGGTGTGATCTTTTTGATCAAGTCGTAGATCTTCAGGCTGAACAAGGTGGCAACCCCACACTGAATGCCGTGGTGCTGGACGGGGGTTGCAAACTCGAGTGCCCTCATATCCCAGAGATGGGCGAAATAGTGCTCAACACCTGAGGCAGGGCGGGATAAACCGGCAAAGCTCATGGCCATCCCCGACATAACGAGACTCTTAAAGACAGTCTCCACCGCCTCTGGCCTGCGATCCCGAAGTCCTTCGGCCTGGGCGACACAGTCTTCCACCGCAGCACGCATTAAAGACGCTATCTCCTCACAGTAGTACTCGCCCGTTACCAAACTGGAAATCCGCCACTCGCAGATACTAATGTACTTGGCAAGCATATCCCCAATACCCGCCTGCAGCAAACTAAAGGGGGCTGCACAGAGAATGTCTAGATCCGCCACAATAGCTACCGGCGCACAGCTGGCCAGGGAAACCTTAGTCCCATTTAAAATCACAGAAGATGTGGCAGAAGCAAACCCATCCATAGACGGGGCAGTGGCAACTGTGACAAGCGGCCTCTTTGCCACACTGGCCGCGAGCTTGCTTAGATCACCGATGGTCCCTGAGCCCACAGCTAGGATCATATCGCAGCTTTGGTCAAAGTTAAGGATCACTTCGCCCACGGCTGTATTATTAAGTTTCAGTTCCTGATCGGGAAAAACAAAGCACTTATGCCCAATCCCTGCCTCTTCAAGCCGAGCACACACTGTCTCTCCGGCAGCCTGGAATGTGTTCCGATCCGCAATGATGAACACCCTAGATCCGCCAGATCTTCTTACTGCATCTGGAAGTTCTGCTAAAGCTTGGGGCTTCACTATCACTTCCTTAAGATCACAGGAGTGCTTTTTACCGCAGAAACACAGACTTCCGCTGTTTTGCAGCAGCTTATCCAAATCCCAAGTCATCGGCGGTTAACCTCCCCAAACGATTTCCATGGTATGTTAACTGGCTTGCCTTGATTTAGAATATCATCTACATGCCGTAAGAGGGGAAATTCGTCCCAGTTAGCCTGGCCCAGCTTAGCTAGCTGGTGCATGGCACTGCTGACCCGGTTGGTGATGGCGACGGATTCTAGCGTCACACCATGCAGCTCCCTAAGGGCCTCTTCTATAGAAAGACCCCGGCCGAGGAGGGTGCCTAGTTTTCTGGTGCGTCCGCCAAAAATGGTCACATACAGATCGCTGACCCCAAAAACTATGCTCTCTGCGCTGCCGCCCAGCATTTTCACAATCCTGGTCATCTCGCGCATCGCCTGGCCAAATAGGGCAGCTTGGGGATTATAAGCCTCGACGCAGCCGACTCCCCTTTCCCTCTCCTGCATACCTACGGCCAAGGTCACTGCCAAGGCATAGGCATTCTTCATTGCAACTGCCACCTCCACACCGATCACATCAGTGGAAGGTGTGATATGGTAGTAATCTGTTTCCAGCAGACCTTTTAACTTCTGCAAGATGGCAAGGTCATGTCCGCAAAAACAGACGGCAGAATGGTTTCGATCTGCCAGTTCATAACTGGTACAGGGTCCCCCAACTGCACTGATGGAAAGTTCACCCCTTGATTCCAGCATGTAATCAGGGAAAGTCCGAAGTTTGCCGTTCCCCTCTTCCACCAGACCTTTGGTGATCAAAAGCACCGGGACTTCCTTGGGAATCAAGGGCAAGATCTTATCCCTAAACCAGTCCACTCCGAAACTGCTGATTCCGCCGATCACAACATCTGTACCAGCAAGGGCAGCTTCAACCTCTTCAATCTGGAAAGCCTGCACCCCCGCGGGCAGCTTGGGCTCAAGCTTAGGATGATTGCCTGTTGCTCTGACATTATCGATAATCTCCCGATCTAGGTGGGTACCTACCAGGCGAACTTCATGGCCATTATCCCGGGCCGGTACGCTCATGGCAGAACCCATCATGCCGGCGCCTATGATTGTAATAACGCTCAATACGATCACCTCCGAGGGTGAATCCCTCATGCAATTTAACAAAGATGTAGGACGAAGGGTCCGCCTTAACTTACAGTATCAAGATCAGGGTCTGAATTACCGCGGTTGCCAACATCGCCAGCAAAGGTAAGGCAATTTTTCGAGCCACCGCACTGTACTTCGCCCCAAAGTGCTGGTTGGTCAACACCAGACATAAGTGAATGGGCGATACTAAATAGCCAACTAACGCGGAGGTAAAAAGCAGTGAAGCATAAAGCACCACTAAATTTTCTGGCACAAAGGGAGCAAAGAAAGCAGCCAAAATTCCTGCAGCAGCCATGTCTGACCCTGTCAGGTAAGCGGCAACCAGCCCCAGCATCACCACCAGCACCGGCAGGGGGATTCCATAGGCAAAGAGGGAACCTGCCAAAGTGCTCACCACCCCAGAGGCCTCAATCAGCGCCCTAAACGTCATCAGACCAATGATGGTAAATACAAGTCTGTAATCAATCCACTCAAAAAAGAACCTACCTACTCTTCCTCTAACAGCAGGCAGCCTCTTCTCAGGCGGCAGACCTCGAACCATGGCAATTAGAACTCCAATCGCCATGGCTAGATAAAAGGGAACATCAAGAATCAGGATCAGACTAAGGGCAACAAGAACCGGGGAGAAACTCAGCAGGAAATCCCGTAAATTAACCACCATGCTCTTAGCCTCAGTTCTAGCAGGTGCAGTGTAGTCTACCCCCCGGAAGAAGAGGCGATAGGCAACAAATAAGCCCACAAGCATGGCCAGGACATTGTAGCTGATCAAGACCGACTTACGAATCACAAAGATCTCGCTCAGAACAATTATGGATGCGTGCAAGGGATAGACAAAGTAGCCAAAATGCCTGGAAAAAAGATTCACTGCCGCCTTCGTTGTGGCATCCAGGCCGAGCAGATTGCCGTTTTCCTCCACCATGGGGGCCGACATAATGGCCCCTCCCGGTATACTAATCGTACCGATCAGGGAGGGCAGTATCATAATCAGCACCTTGGGATTGCGAAACTGCGCGACCAAGGATTCAACCATCATTTCCAAATCCCCGCTCTCCCGCATTAGTTTGCCGAGCCCGCTAATTAAAGCTACCGCGATGGCCAGTTCAATTGTCATAGGGCTTAATATCCCGCCTGCTGCCGCTGTTAAAAACTCCTGCCATCCCAAATCGGAAAACAAGCCAATAATCCCGCCTCCGATTAAGAGGGAAAGTCCCACCGATACTTTTTTTGAGACCAAGTACATAATGACGCCAAACGACGCCGCAACGCCCGCTAGCTGCATCTCTTATTCCTTCCTAGGCATTCTAAACTAGCCCATTGAGATCCCAGAAAACTTCCTAAAGGCCTCCATGCTGACCTGGATTGACTCAAGCTGATCCAGTTTGGTGTGGTCCTGTTCTAAAATAATGTATTCCAAGTGTGGCGCTTTGTTGGCCGCATCAATGTAATCCTGAATCGGCAAAACTCCGGTTCCGATCTCTGTAAAGGACTCGGGATTGACTGATCCTCCAAATACCTCAAAGTCTATGTTCTTGCCCGGATCAACGATTCCGTCATACAGATTCAGCGGATCGGAAGCGTCTTGCGGGAAGTCTTTCTGGTGGAGCAAAATCAGGCGATCCCGATATGTGTCAATGATATCGAGGGGATCAACTCCCGCTCTGGCGGCCCAATAGCTGTCGAGCTCTAAGTACACCAAGTCTGCCTCGGTATACTCCGCAAGCAGTTCATAAACGTTCTTATCACCGAATTTTTGGAACTCATGATAGTGGTTGTGGTAATAAAACTGCATACCCCGTTCCTTACAAAGCTCACCTGCTCGATTGAAGTTGTCACAGAGACGGCGCAGGTGATCCAGATCATTGTACGGGAAGAACTCCATAGCGCAGCCAATGCGTGTATTACCTAGCTCTTGATGGTAATCAAGGACAGGTCCAAGGGATTCGGGCTGCCAGGGGAAAATATGACTGCCGATGATGGAGAGCCCCAGATCGTCCAGCCTGGTTTTCATCTCCTTTGCTGACAAACCAAATCCTACCCCTGGATCTTCTGTGGCATTGTGATTGGCCGCCTCCAGATAGCGATAGCCCGTTTGGGCAATTGCCTCCAGCGTACCGTATGGATCTGCTTGGAGCGAATCCCGCACAGAATAAAGTTGAATACCTACTTTAAGTGACATTTGAACATCCCTTCCTTAGAGTCTTTTACTCGCACAGGGCCCATCCATTGAACTAGCGTTCAAACGCGCCCTCTTTACCAACATTAGAGAACTACTTGTTTTTTCGTGAGAAACAGGGGGTAGTCCTCCTTTGCCAGCTAAGTATCCTCCCCCCGAACCAAAAAGACTGCGACATCAGTGCCCAACAATGTCGCAGTCCTCAAGCACACACCCCTTCTAAAACCCCAGCGGGGCCTTGATATCGTCAACACAGTGATGCCAATGCAGGTCAAGCCTAGATTCCAAGAATGCGCTCGGGCGCGCTGTAGATGTTCATCCGGTTTCCCCTGACAAAGCCGCACAGTGTTAGATTGTGGGCACGGGCCAGCTCCACCGCCTGGTCTGTAGGGGCAGATTTCGAGATGACAATCGAAATCCCTGTGTTAATGGCCTTTTGGGCCATGTATTTCGGTACACGCCCGCTTGTGATCATGAAAACTTGCGAAAGGTCCCATTCTTCCAGGAGGGCTTTTCCCAGGGCTTTATCGCCTGCATTATGGCGGCCCAGATCCTCCATAAAGATCTTTTCGCCATTGAGATGGTGCAGCTCGCAATTGTGCACCCCTCCGGTTGCGGCAAAGAGTTCTGACTGGCCATGGAAAGCTCCAATGGCCGAGAAAATATCTTCTGCCTGCAACAGAACCTTATTCCCCAGTTTCTTTGGCCCAGCCTGCTCAGCTGGCTTGAGGATGACATCGGCACGCTGGCCGTCAATTGTGAGCTTTTCTACGTCAGCCTTGCTGCCGATCACTCCTTCTGCGAACAGATGGCCGTATACCAAGCACTCCAGATCCTTGGGTGTACAGAGCATGTCCACAAAAAGCTCGCCGTTGACATAAACCGCGAGGTCATGTTCTACAATGACCCGGTCTTGCACAGCACTTTTCTCGCCGTCAGTAATTCTGATTATCTCAAACCCCTTGGTAACTTCCATGGTCAAACCTCCCAGCCGTCGCCTGCAGCAGATCGAAATTTGGCATACTCCTCCGGCGTGTTAATGTTCGTAAAGGCGCGCCACTCGGGAAGATACGGCGCGGCACTTGCCTCAGGTATGATCAGGGCCTTGATTTTCCTTGTAAAGCGCTGGACGGAATAACGCTCCGCTGCCAGTTCGCCTTCAAGTACTTCTAAGGCGGAGCGGCAATAGAACGAGTGAAAAACCTCCAGATGATCCCCGCGGGCTGTGACGCACGCATCCCAGCTGCCCTTTTTCATTTCGTCCATCATGAAGTCAATGTAAGGAATCTCCAGATAGGGCATGTCACAAGCGATCACAAAGACCGCCTCGCTCTTGGCGCCCTGAAGCGCGGCGTGTATTCCCCCTAAGGGCCCCACGTCTTTGTAGATATCCTTAATCACCCTCACCTGGCCAGGATCGTAGAGCTTTGGGGTGGCGCTGGAAACCATAATATCAGTAAAACGTTTGCCTAAGTGGGATATCAAGTGCTGTACAATTGTACGATCCTGCACCTGTAAAAACTGCTTATCAAAACCCATGCGGGTGGATTTACCACCCGCAAGGATTACTGCACTGCCATACAGATTCATTACGAAGCCCTTTCAACTTTCACCGCACAGACCTTATACTCAGGAGTCAGGCTAATGGAATCCACAACACTGCTGGTGAGCACATTCGCGGGCCCATCAGCAAAGTGGAAAGGCATGAAGACCACACCTACCGGCACACGATCTGTGATGCGGGCTTCCGTTTCAATTTCACCCCTTCTAGAGGCAACCTTAACCCTGCCGCCCTGGTCTAAGCCAAATTTAGCAGCGTCAGAGGGGTTAATTTCAATGAAAGAACGTCCTTCGATCTCCATAAGCTCCTCGTTCTTCCCAGTCATGGTCGGCGTATTGTAATGGTAGAGCAGCCGTCCAGTGGAAAGCAGCATCGGATACTCACCATCGGGCAGTTCACCGGAGGGAACATAATGGGATGGCTTAAACAGAGCACGCTCACCCCTGGAGAATTTGCCCCTGTGCAAGTAGGGTGTGCCAGGATGATCCGGGCTCGGGCAGGGCCATTGTACCTGCTCTTTGTCTAGGCGATCATGGCTGATTCCTCCGAAGGAAGGAGTAAGTCTGGCTATCTCATCCATAATCTCCTTGGCTGAGTTAAAGCCGGGATCAAAGCCGAGACGTCGCATTACCTCAGCCAGAATAGCCCAGTCTTCACGGCTTTCACCCGGAGCGTCCACAGCCTTGCGCACCCTTTGCACCCGCCGTTCGGTATTAGTGAAGGTACCCTCCTTCTCAGCAAAACAGGTTGCAGGCAGAACCACATCTGCCAGCTCCGCTGTCTCAGTCAGGAAGATATCCTGTACAACCA
>JAAYOM010000032.1 GCA_012520315.1 Bacillota bacterium
ACGCCAATAGTCACAATTCTCATCAATACTGCCCTGACAGCTTCCTGCACATCCGCCATGGAAAGCCCAATGTTTAGCGCCCCAACATGTTCTCCTCCGAGGAAAACCGGTACGATAACATCATAGACTGTAACGTCCCCGGCCTCGTAGTAATACTCGGAAGCATAGCTCTCGCCCCGCACGGCGCCTGCCAAGGATCCCTCATCTGTAAGTAGGGCACCAATGCGATCATGGTTGCTGTGGGCGAAGACTTGGCGATCCCGGCCGATCAAGGCTGCGAAGACAACTCCTTCATTGGTTGCCAACTCCTCTACGAGGAGCTGATTGCTGAACCTTTCTGTGAGTGCCTGCACCCTATTGGCAAGGACTCCAACTTGAACAAGTTCACCTTGGGACCCCCGCATGTAGGCGTATTTATAGTAATTGTCCGAATCTGTGTCCTTGCGGATTTCCTCTACTAAATAGTGTTGATTGGATTTCGCAAACTGGCTGACAGGATGATCCGGCGGAGCCACCCAGCCTAGGTAAAGGTCAAAAGCTGAGGCAACAATCTCTAGGTTGGCACTGTACCAATGCAGCGTATCAACGTCCACATCCCCGGCCATTTTAGTCAAAGTTTCGCTGGTCATAGCCTCGGGGTTGGAAACTGCAATTTTGGCTGCCGTCAAAAGTTTCTCGGCTAACAGGTCTTCAACTGTTGCCAAGGCTTCATTGTTGTCTGCGATGCGGTTCACAGCCTGCTCAACCAGTTCAAAACCTAGCTTTTGCATTTCACGGATCATGTTTGTTCTGACCAGGCTGAAGGTAGCGAGCGCCAGCGCGGTGATGGCAAGGGACAAAAGCAGTAGGGGAACGACGATGAGCTTAAATCTGACTGAGTTCAATTTCTTCGCAAGTGACATAAGTAAACCCCCCTTGGCTTATCAGTGGTTATTGTGCATTTCTATTGTTTACTGGATTTTCCTGCCATCAAACATCGATTATTTAGTAACAAACTTGCTTGCCTTTTCCTGCACAATTGTGCGCAAAATCAGATCCTTTTGATAATTAAACCCTAGGGTTGTCCCTAGGGTCGGATACATATCCACTACTTCTCCTGGCTCAGGGCAAAGCCGCGCATAAACTGTTCCTGGAGCAGGAAGAAAATGATCAGCGGCGGAATCAAAGCGATCAGCGAACCTGCCATGGCAATTCCCCAGTCAATCAGCCCATCGGGGCCAACGGTTGTGATTTGGCGCATGGCAACCTGCACAACCTGCCGGCGTCTGCCGGAGATGACTAAAAGGGGCCAAAGATATTGATTCCACATATAGACAAACTGAATCACGCAAAAGGCGCCGATTGTATTGAGCGACATGGGAACTAAGATCTGAAACAGGAACCTGAGCGGGCCTGCGCCGTCCACCCGGGCAGCTTCGGCTATGGTGCCTGGAATAGACATAAAGTGCTGCCTAAATAAATAGGTGCCGGTAGCAGAGGCAAAGAAGGGCAAGGTCAAGGCCCAGTAAGAGTTCCCCCAGCCGATATCACTGACAAAGCGAAAAAGAGGCACGATAATGACCGGGATTGGGATCATCAGCGTTAACAAGATGATGAAGAACACAAAGGGCTGGAGAGGAAAGCGAAAGTATACCAGGGCTAAGGCGCCTAAAAGGGAAATTAGGATCTTGCCTGCCGTAACAATCACCGCGATCAGCAAACTGTTTCTCATCATAATGCCGATGTCAAAATAGTTCCAGGCCATGCCGAAGTTGCGTTTGGCCGAAGAGCCAAGGGAGAACTTAGGAGGATAGCTGTAGATTTCTCCCGGACTTTGGGTACTGGCGATAATGGCCCAGATCATGGGACTGGCGACTGCGATTACGCAAATAATCAGCAGGATATGGGTTAGGCCGGTTAGGAGCTTCTTTTTGGTTTTGTATCCCATAACGTCTTCCTCCTACTCATTCTGATAATAAACGGTACGGTTACCCAGCTTAAGCTGGACAATCATGACCACGGTCACAATGACAAAGAGCATGATGGACTGGGCCGCGGCAAAGCCGGTCCGGCTGTACTGGAAGGCATCACGGTAGAGATTGTAGATCAGCGTATTGGTGGCATCCACCGGGCCTCCCCTGGTCATCACGTCAACTAAGCCAAAGGTGTCGAAAAAGGCATAAATCAGGTTCATCGTCAGCAAAAAGAAGCCGGTTGGTGAAAGGAGAGGGATGATTACCTTCCAGTAGCGCTGAAAGGCATTGGCACCGTCAATGTGGGCTGCTTCCACAATATCGCCTGGCACGTTTTGCAGAGCCGCCAAGAAAAATACGATATTATATCCAAGCTGTTTCCAGACCGCGGCAATCACTACCATGGCAAAGGCTAAAGTGGAGTTGGAGATCCAGTCCGGTCGAATGCCGATGGTGCTTTCCAAAAGGTAGTTGAGCACTCCCACACTAGGGTTAAAGATAAACAGAAAAATGGAACCTGCCACTGCAGGCGACAGGGCATAGGGCCAAATCAAAGCTGTGCGGTAAAAACGGGCAAAGCGCACCTTTTGATTGGCCAAAATCGCCATCAAAAATGAAATCGTCATGGAGAAAAGTACCACTAAGCCAGCAAAGGAAAAGCTCCTTACCAGACTTTGGCGATAGGCCGGGGAAGTAAATAGTTCAATATAGTTCTCAATTCCGACATAAATCTGCCTTAAACCCATGAACAATGACTTATAAAGACTCATATTAATCGTCTGGTACATGGGATAGTAAATAAAAAGTCCAATCACAACAAAGGTTGGCAGCAGCAAAAGCAGAGGATACAGCTTGCCAGGAAACTTAGTTCCCATTTCTAATCACCTCGCAAAAAAGGGGCCTGAACAAGCGCAGGCCCCTAATAGTTAAGCCCAACTAGAATCCCATGACGCGATTGTACTCGGCGATAGCCTTGTCACCGCGTACTTTGGCATCTGCGAGAGCTTGTTCTACCGTCTTTACCTCTTGGAATACTTCCTGCAGGGCATCGACGATGATGGTGCGGATTTCTGGGAATACACCCACAGCAGCACCGAAACTTGCTGGGCTGGGGATACTCTCGAAGAGCTGATCTACAGCAGTTTTGTAAGCTGGATTTTCTTCAAACCAGCCTTCTTCCTGCAAGAGCTCCAGAGCATCGATGTGGACCGGATAATAACCGGTATCCTTATGCCATTGGGCCTGGATCTCAGGACCGGAGAGGAATACTACAAATTCGCCGGCTGCGGCGATTTCTTCCTCAGAGTGGACACCAAGCACCCACAAGGATCCTCCGCCAATGGTTGAACCGTGGCGCCCGTAACCCTCAGGGATGGGAATAAAGCCTGTGCCTACCCTAAAGTCGTTGTCTTCCCCTGCCTTAAGTTTTGTGGAAACAGCGGCAGTAGAGTCAATTGCCATACCAACTTGCTGGGCGGCAAAGATCTGTCTAGATTGTGACCAGTTCTCTACACCTGGGTTGATGTAGTAGCCTTCGTTATACATCTTGGCAACCCAGTTGAAAATGTCGATCATTTCTTGTTGAGTGGCCAAGAGCTCGGTAGGCCTGCCGGAACGTCCATTGTCGTTGTTAACCAAGATCGCTCCGATATTGGCCATCCATTGCTCTACAAACCAGGAATGGAGCGGGAACACCAACCCATAAGGGGCAGCGCCGCTGTCTACGATCTGCTTGGAGTATTCGTAGACTTCTTCCAGGGTCTCCGGTGGGCGTTCTGGATCCAAGCCTGCTTTTTCGAATACGTCTTTGTTGTAATAAAGAATTGCGTTGGACGAGTTATAGGGCATGGAATATTGGACGCCTTCAAAGGTGTAGTAGTTCACAACTGCCGGCAGGAACTTGCCCCAGTCTACTGCACCTTCTGGCAAAGTCTCCTGCAAGGGTACAAAGATACCCATGTCAATCAGCTGCTGGGTTGAAATCTCAAAGCTTTGGATTACATGCGGTGCATTTCCGGTCTGAACTGCAGCTTGCGTTGCGTTCAGTGTATCGCGATAAGAACCTTTGTATTCTACTTCTACATGAATACGGTCTTGTGATTCGTTGAATTTCCTTACCTGTTCGGCAATGGCTTGTTCAGCAAGGCCGCTCATGGCATGCCAGTAGACGATTTCAATCTTCTGCGCGAAAGCACTGGCGGACAATACCAAAACTACCAACAAGGCAATAAATACTTGGGTCTTCTTCAAACAACATCCCCTCCACATTGTGTATTGTCGAGCTTGGCTTAAGCCAACACTCGACTGGTAATATGGATAATTCCACCTGTTTACCAAAAATCCTCTTTTCCTTTAGTTTCAACTTAAGTATTTTACATAAGGGACAGTCCCTCATACAATTTCGCTCAATTAGACGAAATTCGTAGACAATGTGAAGGCTTGTATTCACCTCAGAGTGTAGTAAACCACGTAAGCTTGGGAGCTCGCGTTTCTCTAGAGAGTCTGAACTCTCAGCCATCCTTGCCTGGAGCCTGCTAAGCAATTCGCTTAACTCGGCTAGATAACTGGATTGAATGTCTTTGCTAATCCTGATTGCATAGGATCCACTACATGTTAATGCCCTAGTCCAGCGTCTCCGTGGGCGTTTTAAATCTTCATTAGCAGCACCCAGAACTCGGGATTGCATCTCACTAACAAGTCTCCCTTCCAGATGTTCTGTTCTTGAGCTTGGCACGCGCGCTACCTTGGGGTGGTAGAGGTCGTCAACAGATAGAAACGGCCATTAGATTCAAGCAGGAACAACGAAAAAGCTGCCGAAAGTCTTTGATCCTAATTCTATTCTGTTGCCGATGGCCTTAGGCCGCAACGTATGATTACCTCGCTTACTGAAGAAAGGGCAAGCAACCATGGGAAAAGTGATTGTACTAGAGCTGTCCCTAGACGGTGTAATTCAAGGGCCAGGCAGCGCCTATGAAGACACTAGCGGAGGCTTTGTTCAAGGCGGGTGGATTACACCATACTCCGACCCGGCCCCTGGCTCTCTCCTCAGAGAAAAGATGAATTCAGATTTCGATCTCTTGCTCGGACGCAAAACCTTTGAGACTTGGAGTTCCCATTGACCGCAGCACGGCGATGTTTGCCCCCAGGTCAACAAGGCTGTTAAATACGTCGCCTCCAAAACAGTAACCTCAAGCCATTGGAAGCCTTCTGCCTTCTTGAGCGGAGATGTTGCCTCAGCGGTATGCCAAATAAAGAACCAGTTTGGGCGGGACCTGCATATTTGGGGAAGTGCTGATCTAGTTCAGATCCTCCTCGAAAATGACCTGGTTGATATGCTTTGGCTCATGATCTATCCTCTTACTTTGGGGCAAGGTAAAAAACTCTTTTCTGATGGTACAATACCTGCGGCTTTCAAGCCGGTGGAAAGTACTTACCCCCAAGGGCGTTATTGCTGTGCTGTATGAGCGGGACAGATCGGGTGACGTTTAAGTTTAGGGTTTTGGAAAAACCAAATGATAGGAGCATTCCTGTAATCCTTAAGAACGAACTTTGAAAAAAGAGACACCACGCAATACAATAGTATTGTGCTGAGCGCAGCTAGCAAGGCACAAAACTAAGATTGGGGAGTGTCTCTACATGAAG
>JAAYOM010000033.1 GCA_012520315.1 Bacillota bacterium
CATCCTTTCCTCCTCCCTATTATACCTAGAACAAATATACTCTAAACAAGAGTTCACCTTGATTGTAATTCTCTGCATTCTCAATTATTCCTGCTTAAAAGGGAACTAAATTGGGCAGAAATCGCCTTACTTCCCTGGGCAATATCTTCCTTCTTCGGTTTCTGCGGTCCGCCAAGATCAATTGGCGTTCCAATTCTAACCAAAAACCGCTTGCGCAATCCTCGCCGCCTGCCTCGTGCAACCACTACAGGAACTATTGGAACACCCGATCTTAGGGCAATCAACACAGCACCGCCCTGCAGCGGCAGCATAGCATCTCCAGTTTTATTGCGTGTGCCTTCGGGAAAAATCCCCAGGAGATGACCTGCAGTTACCCTTTCATGGCTGGTTCGAATAGCTTGGCGATCTGCCTGGCCCCTCTTTACGGGAAAAGCATGCAACCGGGATACAAGCCAGCCTAAAATAGGATACTCGAACAGTTCAGCCTTGGCCATGAAATGGATCGGCCTTTTGATCGCGACTGCGATAACAACAGGATCTAACCAGCTTCTATGATTGCCTGCTATAATTGCACCATGTTCCTGGGGAATATTCTCTGTACCTTCCACATCTAATCCCCAAATCAGAAATAAAAACCTAAGGATTGCCACCAGAATCCTGTACATGTTCACCTTCCCCTCTGATCAGGCCGAGTACTTCGTCAACTACCTCCGCGATTGTTAGGGATGTAGTATCAATTTCAACAGCATCTTGCGCCTTCCGCAAGGGCGAGTTGTCACGGGTTGAATCGAGATGATCCCGCATACGGATCTGTTCTTGCAGTTCGTCAAAGTCTACCTCAACGCCCCGACGCTCGAACTCCGCCTGACGGCGTCTGGCCCTTTCTTCTACAGAAGCCTGCAAAAAGATCTTCCAGTCTGCATCGGGCATAACCACAGTACCTATATCACGGCCATCCATAACAACGGATCCTTGCTTCCCGATCTGATCTTGAAGTGCGACAATAAACTCTCTTACCTTCTTATGGCTCGCCACCACAGAAACTTGGGCGGTTACATCAGGTTGTCGAATCAGCCCGGTCACATCTTCACCGCCAAGAAAAATGACATTTCCCTTGCCTGCCTGGAAGACTATGTTCAAATCTATTGAAGTAGCAACCCTCATGATCGCATCTTCGTCAGAAGTATCTGTCCCTCGGCGTAATGCTTCCAGGGTAAGGGCCCGGTACATCGCGCCTGTGTCTAGATAGCGAAGGCCTAGCTTTTCAGCCACCAGCCGGGCGATCGTACTTTTCCCTGCCCCCGCAGGACCGTCTACTGCAATTTTCATCAGGTGTAATCCCCTTCCATGCTACAAATCTATGCCCTGGGATGCGCAATATCCTGTGGAGAAAGCAGCCTGTAGATTAAAGCCTCCGGTAACTCCATGAATGTCGAGGACTTCTCCGCAAAAAAACACCCCTCCGGTTTTCTTGGATTCCATTGTCCGCGGATCAACCTCTCCCACATGTACGCCGCCTGCGGTGACAATGGCCGCCGAAATGGGCAGGGTCTTGGCAATCGTCAGAGGCAGTGCCTTCAGCAGGCTGTGGAGTTTTGTCCTTTCTTCCCGGGTAATTTGATGGCAGACTTTGTCAGGCTGAATTCCAGATAAACGCACTATAACAGGAATCAGACTTTTCGGCAGCAGTTTGTCTAGGGAATTACGAAACTGCTTGCGAGAAAAGGCTTCCAAGTCCCGCAGCAGCCGGTTGTCAAGCTGTTCATCGCTCAAGGCCGGCTTCAGATCAAGATGGGCTTGCAGGGATCGTTGCCCGTTCTCTGCTAACCACACGCCAATCTGTTCGCTGGCGGTAAGCACAATAGGACCAGTCAACCCAAAATGGGCAAACATTAATTCTCCAAAATAGCTCTGTTGTCCTCCTCTGGGATCAAGAACTGTGAGTTCTACATTGCGCAGGCTCAACCCAGCAACCTCCTTGACCCATTCCTCTTCTACGCGCACAGGAACCAGGGCCGGCCTGGGCTGAACGATGGTATGACCAAGGCTATGCGCCAGTGCCAATCCATCTCCTGTAGAGCCTGTGCCCGGATAGCTCAAACCTCCCGTGGCAATCACTACGTTTTTCGCCTCAAAAAATGTTTCTTGTCCGGCATGTGAACTTAGTACACCGTAAACTTTTCCTTCCGGATTACGCTTCACTTCAAGCGCCTTGTGGCCAAAATGGAGGCGTGCCCCGTTTTTCCTGGCAAAGCCCTCCAGGGCATCTGCGACCTGGTGGGCATCATCTGATACTGGAAACACTCTTTGCCCCCGCTCAGTCTTGGTTTTCACACCAAGTTCCGCAAAAAAACGAATACAGTCCTGGTTGGAGAAACGGTGGAGCGCCCCGTACAAAAACCTGCCATTCCTGGGATAGTTGGGAATGAATTCTGCAATTGGCATGGCATTGGTAATATTGCAGCGGCCTTTGCCGGATATGCGAATTTTAAGGGCTGCCCGCTGCATTTTTTCCAAGACATGCACCTCGGCCCCACGTTTGGCCAAAAAACCAGCGGCCACAAGTCCCGATGCACCGGCCCCAATTACTACCACCTTGGTTTTCACAGCCGCACCGCCTTTTTCAGGCTTTGAAGTTCTTGTTTGCTCAAGCTTCTGTAGGCACCGGCAGACAGCCTGCCAAGTTTAATCGGGCCAATGGCCGTTCTCGTCAGTCGCATTACCTCATAGCCTACCTTATCACACATGCGTCTAACCTGCCGATTGCGACCTTCAGTAATGGTGATGCTCAATACAGAATATTCATCCTCCAGCTTCAAGACCTCTACCTTGGCCTCCTTAGTGCGTCCGTCTTCCAGAATGACGCCGGTTCTAAGTCGATACACCGCGTCCATCGTAATTTTTCCCTTTAAGCGCACCATATAGGTCTTGGGCAGCTCAAACTTGGGGTGAGTCACACGGTAGGTCAATTCTCCATCATTAGTAAGCAAGACAAGGCCATCGGAATCGTAATCCAGGCGCCCAACCGGGTACACCCGTTCTTCAACTCCAGGCAGAAGGTCAAGGACACTGTCCCTGCCAAACTGGTCTTTTGTCGTGGTAACATAGCCACCGGGCTTGTTGACGATGTAGTATTTCTTAGGTTCTGCAATCTCTAATGGCTTTCCGTCTACGGTGATCAAATCCCGCTTGGGATCCACTTTTTGACCCAAATGTGCAGGTTTTCCATTCACCTGTACCCGATCTTCTCGGATCATTTCTTCGCAGACTCTGCGAGAGGCTACTCCGGAATGGGCCATCACCTTCTGCAGTCTTTCTTCCACGTGTTTCGCCCCTTTCAGTCCAATGATACCCAATGTCAGCCTAAACCGCAAGAAAAAAGAGGACCCCTTTCAAGGAGTACTCTTTGAAAAGAATCCTGCAATCTCTGTTCAGCTTGGCTATACTATACCTTGTAAGTTGTGCGCAGCACTCCATTAGTACTTCTGCCCTGCACGGCGCTTTGAATCTGATCGATAAACTGGGGCACCGCATCAATAAGGCGATCGTAAATCGCGTTTTGGCTAACGGGCAAGAGACGTACACTTTCCCGGCCGACCACCAAGAAGGCTACAGGATTAAGGGCTATACCCGCCCCGCTGCCGCCGCCGAAGGGGTGTTCCTTTTCCGATTGTTTACCATCTTTCCCGGAAAACTCGCTCCCTCCGGCCGCGAATCCAACACTGACGCGACTCACGGGCAGAATAACTGCTCCATCCGGCGTCTCTACAGGATCACCTAGAATGGTATTAACATCTACCATGGTCTTTAAGCTCTCCATTGCAGTCTGCATAAGTCCTTCGATAGGATGCTTATCACTCACATCATCACCCTCTTAAGTTCGTTGACTATAATTTGACCAAGTCTGAACTGGAATATGCAGTGCAACCACACCCGCAGATGGGCGCTGTCATAATCAGGTTCGATGCGAATTTCCGGCTCTGCCTGGAGCCGATCACTCAAGCTTAAGCCCGTGAGAAAGGGACTGATCATTGCCCACAGTCCTCCAACCCCTAGTGCGGTCCAAAACGGATCGCCAGTGCCAATTAGCACCTCTACATGCAAAAGATTGACTTTCTGCAGAAAGCTGTCTAGAACTCGCAGACCCAGTTTCAGAGCGCGCCATGCTGCCTCAGCAGTGTTTAAGTTCCTGGTCCTAATCCTTGCACTTACTGTGGTCAACATTCCTTGGGGAAGAGCCAGCAAACACCTGCCAATGCCAAATTTGACCCGGGGCTTGACGTCAAGTCCTTCACTAAGCATGCTGAATTCAACGGAAAAGGGAGTTAGAAACAGGAGAACAAGCAATAATAAAAGACCAAGCAGCAGCATGACACCACCTCAACTTGGTCTTAATTTGCCATTATTTCCATTCGCTTATGCCTTTCAGGGGAAGCTCATCAGTGCTTTTCAAGCCAAAATGCTCGAAAAACTTCTCGGTGACCCCATAGAGGATCGGGCGGCCCGGGCCTGCTTTTCTGCCAAGTTCACAGATTAGCTCCCTGTCCAGCAGATTGTTAATGGCGCTGTCAGAGCGCACCCCCCTAACCTGCTCGATTTCAGCTTTGGTAACCGGCTGCTGGTAAGCTATGATAGCTAGTGTTTCTGTACTGGCAGCCGTAAGTGGTGCACTGATCACGGGCCGGCCGAGTTTTTCAATCCAGGGAGCCAATTCTGGTTTAGTGACGATCTGATAACCGCCGCCTACATTGCGGATGAGCAAGGCCCCCTCGGCATATCTTTCCCGAACCTCTTCCACCAGCGACTCAACTACATTAACGTCCAGCTCCACAATGGCAGAGATTTCCCCAGCGCTGATAGGAGTCTCCGCTGCAAAAATCAAACCCTCAATTATTACTCGGGCATCAGATAACTTCATGGCTGAACCTCCACTTCTAGCTCCAGCGGCATAATGTCAATTTCTCCGCAGGACTGGGTCTGCACCAATCTAATCTCCCCCAAGCGTGCCAGTTCCAGAATGGCCAAAAAGGTCACCACAATTTCTGTGACAGAATCGCTTCGCACCAATTCGGAAAAAGTAGCCCGGGGTTGTCCCACCAACTGCAGGCGCACTAGGGCAAGACGCTCTTCCAGTGAGATCTGACTGGTAACGGTATGGATGGGCGGTTCCTGCTCGCGATCACTCAAAAGTTCATTATATATAGTGCTTAGTTCATCTAGTGTAAGATCTCCAAGGGGATCGATGTAGATGGGGCTTAAGTCATAGTTTTCTATCCGCTGTCCGCGGGTGAAGTGCTTTGCTGCTTCTGCATAACACTGCTTAAGAAAATCTGCCGCCTCTTTAAAAAACTTGTACCGAACCAGCTGCTGCACCAGTTCAAGCCTGGGATCTTCCGTCTCCTCGAGAGGTTCATCTTCCACAGGCTCCTGAGGGAGCAGCATCCGGGACTTAATGCGGATTAGGGTTGCAGCCATCACTAAAAATTCGCCGGTAATGGCCAAGTCCTTCTCCTGCAAGGAGTATAAGTACGCCAGGTATTGCTCAGTAATAGCCGCGATGGGTATGTCCCACAGATCTACTTCATTTTTTGCAACCAGATCCAGTAAGAGATCGAAAGGACCCTGGTACACATCTAGTTCAACGATATATCCCATCCTGGTCACCTAGAGAGACAGACTTTCCAGTATACGAAACAGCACATTAAAAATGGGATTGATCAGGTAGCGCGAGCCGCCAAGAACGAGCAGGGCAACTAAAATGATCGGTCCGTACGGTGCAAACCTAGCATATTGATAACTCAGGCGCGGCGGCAACAAAGCGGATAAAATATGGGAGCCATCCAGAGGAGGAATGGGTATCAGGTTAAAAGCTGCCAGGCCCAGGTTGATTTGGACATTCACGTACAAGAAGACAAGTAAGGTCTGGCCCAGGGAGCTGCCCAGCATGGAACGGCCGAAGATATTGACCAGATTGTAAAAAACCCAGGCAGTGATCAGATTGGCCACCGGTCCAGCCAGGGAGACTAAGAGGGTACCCTGTTTCTTGTTCTTAAAATAGTGGGAGTTGATCATTACAGGTCTGGCCCAGCCGACCCTGAACAGAAGCAGCATGATCGTCCCGAGTGGATCAAGGTGGGCTAATGGATTGAGGCTGAGGCGGCCTTGGTACTTAGGAGTAGGATCTCCCAACTTATAAGCGGTGTACGCATGACCAAACTCATGTACAGAGATCGCCAGCAAGATCGCGGGCACAGCTAAAATCATTCTATCGAGACTCATCATTGAGACTACCTCCCACACATCAACTCCTTCTCATAGTAACACAAAGTGCAGATAACTGCCAGCTTTAGGTAGCTTCAGACTTACTGTAACCGCCCTGACGCCCGCAGCGGGAACCCCAGCTGGCAAGGAAAACGCCGTCGCGCCAGATTTCCACTATTTCACACTGATTGGGGCATAGCTGACATACATAGCCCTCATTTTCAAACTCACTGTGTAGTATATCTAGGCCAAAAAAGCCAGAAGGCTTTCCTTGGGATTCCAGAGTCTCCCTGGCGATTTGGGCAATGCCGATTGCTCCCATCACATCGTAATGCCTGGGAATGAGGATGGGAAGTTCCAACGTATCTGCGAAAAATCTCTGCATCCCCACATTCGCGGCCACTCCACCTTGAAAGAAGACAGGTGATCTAAGTTCCTTCCCTTTGGCCAGGTTACTGAGGTAATTGCGAACCATCGATGCACAGAGTCCAGCTACAATATCAGGCATTTTGTGTCCCAGCTGCTGTTTATGGATCATGTCCGATTCGGCAAACACTGTACAGCGCCCGGCAATCCGTACCGGGCTGGTGCTCTCGAGCGC
Source organism: Bacillota bacterium (assembly GCA_012520315.1). Taxonomy (GTDB): domain Bacteria; phylum Bacillota; class Limnochordia; order Darwinibacteriales; family Darwinibacteriaceae; genus UBA5420. The sequence goes on from JAAYOM010000033.1 coordinate 6,863, forward strand.
CAGGGAGCCAAACTCTTCGATGGGGATATTTAGCCTGCTGGCCTGCTGATCCAAAAATGAACCGGTTCCGGCCGCACAAACAGTGTTCATGGCAAAATCTACCACAACCCCTTCTCGGAGTATGATCAGTTTGGAATCCTGCCCCCCGATTTCAATAATAGTTGCCACCTGGGGATTTTGGTTTAAGGCTGCGGCAGCATGTGCGGTGATTTCGTTCTTAATTACATCTGCATTTAGCATTGCTCCTGCAAGGGCCCTTCCGCTGCCTGTAGTCCCCACTCCTTGAATATCCCACTTTCTTTCCTGTTCAATAGCTTTTAACCCCTGCTTTAAAGTTTCTACCGGCGCCCCGTTGGTCCGCAGATACTTTTTCCAAACCACCCCATAAGCCTTTGGCTGACTTGGGTCTAGCAACACGAAATTCGTGCTGACGCTGCCTACGTCAACACCTAGATAGACTTTTTTCCTTCCTGACATACGTACATCTCCTCTGCAGAAGGTCAACGAAGGCCTCCAACCTGGTTTGAAAACCTGTCTCTCCCGCGTGCTCGTCTACTACCAAGGATAAAATCGGCACTTTCTTATCTGCACTCAGCTGGGGCAAGATGCCCTGGGCGATGATCTCAGGCATGCATGAGAGGGGAAAGATGTGAATGATGCCGTCCAACTCGGCGTTTGCCATTTCCACACTTCTGGCTATACTTTCCAGGCCGTGGCCGCCGACGAAACTATGTAAATATCCACGGGAGGAGCGGAGCAGTTCATACTGATTGTACAGCCCCAGGGCATTCTTGAAGATATGTTCCTCTACCCACTCTGTCAAGCTGATGGTGCGGATCACTTCAACGCCTAGCCGGCCTAGACGTTCCTCTAGACGTAAATTGACAAAGGACTCCACCACCGTATATATTTCCCCCACAAGGCCCACCCGGAGTACGGCATGGGAGGCAGTAGCGGCTGCAAGATCCTGTAATGCCTCGTCTGTTTCAGCCTTGATGCGGCTAATGGTTTTCATGTTCTGTGCCATCCTTAACTTCTGGAGCTGAGTTTCAAGCAGGCGGGATGTTGAACCATGGTCTTTTTCCAGGGGTCTAGCCTGTAAGGACCGTTGCTCCAGCTGTTCCACGGCCCTAAGCTTAGCCCAGGAAAGTTGACATCCCCGGAGAAAATGACGGGTGCGTGTTGGGCCAAAAATATGGCGCAGCCTTTCCCGAGCCATGCGCCAGTTTCCCCGGGGCACCTCAAGAGTAACAAACTTCACCTTTTTGCCCAGGTCATGGAGGATTATTCTTTGAATCTCCGCGTAATAACCTAGGCGGCAAGGGCCCCAGCCGCCGAGCATGTACACACTGTCTGCCCCGAGCTCTATGCCTTCCAGCATGTTGCCGAGGATTGTCTTGAAGGGCAGGCAGATGTCTTCCGGGCTGTACCGACTGCCCCATTCGATAGTGCGCTTGGTGCTTAAAGGAGGGGTAATCGGCTCGTGGCCCAGCCCCTGCAGAAGTGCTTCTATGGCAATATATGCGTTTCCCAGATGTGGAAAGGTGACTTTCATCCGCTCTTTTTCCTCTCCAGCAGGTCGCAAAATGCCTCTAAACGGGTGATCATGCCTACCTCACTGGTATGCTCATCCACAATCAGATCCAGCATGGCCACTTGCCTCTCGCAAGCACGCCGTGCGATGAGGACACTGGCGAAAGACTCGGCGCCACAGCCAAAGGGTGCGATTTTTATTACCCCATCGATCCGCTGAATGAAGTGTTCCAAAGCGCTTGCCGAACGCCTGGCATCCGACCAAAAGAGGGGTTTTGCCAAAACTCTGACCAACTGCACAGAGGCTTCCTCTGGAACCTGCCCGGCGGTATACTGCGCAGCGCCAAGGTTCTGCAAATGACCGCACAGATTGTTACTCAGATAGGGATCATCGATCAGATAACGCGGACCTAAGACTAGAATCTTAAGTTTGCCTTGCACAGGGAATTGTGACTGAGCCGATTGCTCCATGACATGCTGAGCGTGGGCAGCGTCACGCCATGCGCGCCTGGCGGCAAGGGAGGAGGCAAACTGCATGCCGAGACTCAGATAGCTTCGCCTTAAGGTGCGCGTGTTCTTGCGCGCATCGATGGTCGGAGACAAAATGCTCACAGACGCAGGCAGGTACTGTCTGAGCAGATCCGGCAGGCCCAAGAAGTTCGCACAAGTATACTCCCTGCGGGATACACTGACTATTTTCGGAACGAACAAAAGCTCTACACCTTGCTTGACTAAGGCCTGTGAGTGTCCAACCAAGCTCTTCACCGCCAGGCACGCCCCATCTACACAGCTGCTTAGGCCCCACCCTAGAATTTGCTTGTTCGTGGGCGGAGAAACAACCACCTTGAAACCCAAATTTTCAAAGTAACGCTGCCATAAAGTATGGTAATGAAAGTAGTACAATGCCCTGGGAATTCCTATTTCTCTAATACTAACGCCCCCCTTTGTTTCTCTTTTTCTGAGCCCGAATGTCCTGGGGTTTGGTGAGACGAGGCCTAATTGCCACTTGCGGAATCGGATACCTAAAGATCACCCTCAGCAGCGCAGGTCCGTCAAAGGGCAGCAGCGGCCAGAGATAGGGTATACCAAAGGACTTGGTCAAACCGAAGACAAGCAGGACGATAATAGCCGCTGCACCTAAGCCCCACCATCCCGCGAAGACCGCACCGAAAAAGAGCACATAGCGGAAAAGGCGAATGGCATTGCCAAACTCAATGCTTGGTGTGGCAAAGCTGCAGATGGCAACAATTGCGGCATACAGAATTGCCTCGCCCGTAAAGAGGCCAACTGATACAGCCAAATCCCCCAGGATGATGGCCCCCACCAGACCCAGTGACGTTGCCAGAGAATCGGGAGTGTGTATCAAAGCCATTCGGATCAAATCCAGTCCAAGTTCAAGCAATAGAAGCTGAAACCACAGGTCCAGCCGTCCAGGATCCTTTGGCCCGATAAAGGCCAGCCATTCCGGCACGTTCGCGCTTACTGCCAGCTGGTACCAGAGGGGTAAAAGAATTAATGAACCGAAGATTCCTAAGCTGCGCACCCAACGCAGATAGGTGCCCACGGGCGGGTTTTGAAAGTATTCTTCTGCATGCTGTGTAAAGTGCCAGACAGTCACAGGCACCAAGAGCACAAAGGGGGTGGTGTCGACGATGATGACAATATGGCCTTCGAGCAGATGGGCTGCGGCCACATCAGGACGTTCAGTATAACGGGTGACCGGCAGAGGATTAAAGACAGTACCTAGAATATATTCTTCCAGATTCTTGCCTCCCATTGGTATAGCATCCCTCTTGACAGCTTCGATTCTGCTCTTAACCTCCTGCACCAGACTGGGATCGGCAATGTCTTGTATATAGCCAACTACCACATCCGTCTTGGAACGCAGTCCAACCTTAAGTGATTCGAAGCGCAGGTTGGGATCGCGGATGCGCCGACGAATGAGATTCACGTTAAACAAGGCAGTCTCAACAAACCCGTCTCTGGAACCACGGGTAACTTTCTCTAAAGTCGGTTCCTCTGAGCCGCGGGTCACATATTGGCGGACATCAAGAACGGCAAGATCACGTACACCGTCGATGATCAGCAGCATAGTACCGGAAAGAAGTTCCTCTATTCCGGCCTCCAGGCTGTCTGCAATGCTGACCTCAAAAAAAGGGACATACTCGTCCAACAGTTGTTCCAAGGCCCCGGAGGTGATGCCCATGCGCGGAATCGACTGTAGAGAACGCATAATATGGATCGTGGCTACATCGTTGACAAAACCGTCGAGAAAAACCAGGGCAGCCTGTTTATGGGCCACTTTCAGCCTGCGAATGATTAAATCAAAGGTTATCTCGTAACCGAGTGTGTCCTCAAGCTCTGCTAACACTTCATTCAAGTTTCTAGTCACGCCATCCACTCCTTGAAAAAAACCGCCCCTGAAACAGAGCGGCGCTCTTCTATGGGGCGAGTTGATTTTTTCAACGATTTAACGTAAAGCTGTGGGTACAAAAAGGTCGATAATACCTATCACGAATGCGGCCAGCAAAGCTCCTATGATCGATACCTCCATACCAGGCACAATGAACTGGGCGACCCAAATGGTGATGGCTGATACGATGAATCCCACCACACCTCGTCCATAGGGTGATACATTTTTGCCAAGCAGACTTTCAACCACCCAGCCCAGCACTGCAATCACTACGGCTGCAAAGAGAGCGTGAAAGAATGACAGTGCCTTAAACCCGGGCAGCAAGAAACCTACCAGCATCAGAACCAATGCAGAAACAATAAAGCGTACAACAGCTCCCATCCAATCCAGATCAATCACCTACTTCTAAGTTTGCTACGAACAGTATAACCAAAAAACGGCCTAGTTATCCTAAGCCGTTTTGGGATGTGAAAAAATTAGTTTTCTACTCGAAAAGCTATCTGAACATCTGCACGATAGCCCGTGATATCTCCCTCAGGGTTGACCTGACCTGTCCAGTTCAGTACCTCCACTCCTGTAATTCCCCGGACCGTCTTAGCAGCTTCTCTAACAGCTGTCTGGACAGCATCTTCCCAGCTCTGATCGGACTCACCGACAAGTTCAATTACTTTAACTATACTAGAACCCAATGGAGAACCTCCTTTTTCCCTAGGATACCCCCGTGGGTCTTCGATTAATCCAAAACAGTTTGGCAGATCCGCAGCAGGTTCCCTCCCATAACCTTCTCTATTTGAGAGGTGCTGTAGCCCCGCTCTTTTAAGAATTCTGCCACCTCCGGCATTTTTCCGCAGTGTTCTAAACCGAGGGGGGTATGGCTGATTCCGTCAAAATCGGAGCCTAAAGCTGCGCAGTCTTCCCCGCCTACTTTGACCAAGTACTCAATCTGTTCTATTACATCGTGAATGGTCGCTTGCCGCTCCCTGGCAAGAAAATCAGGACAAAAGTTGACCCCGATAACCCCGCCCCGCTCGGCCAGAGCCACAATCTGCTTATCTGTCAGGTTGCGGGGATGATTGCAAAGCGCTCTGGCGTTAGAGTGGGAAGCAATCACCGGTGCTTCGCTAAGGCGCAAAACATCCCAGAATCCCTCTTCATTAAGGTGGGAGACGTCTATCAGCATACCCAGCCTGTTCATTTCAGCCACCACAGCTTCTCCAAATCGGCTTAGCCCACCTCCGCCCGGATCCTCCTTCTGTCCGGCAGCCAAATCGTTGCGATGATTCCAAGTCAGGGTCAAGAGCCTGACTCCGAGACGGTAGAACATTCTCAAATTGGCCAAGTTGCCTTCTAGAGCTTCTCCCCCTTCAATCGCCAGCAGACACGCTGTTTTTCCGCTTTCCTGGATTTTCAGGACTTCTTGGCCAGATCCTGCAAAAGCCAAATCCTCGGGATATGCTTCAATCCACTGCCAAAAGAGATCCAGCATTTCCATAGTGCAATGCAGCGCTTTGCCGTGATAAGACTGGGGATCCACAAAGGCGGCAAAAAACTGAGCTCCTTTCCCCCTCTGGCCCAACTTGGCCAGGTCTACATGGGCCTGATTGTCAGCAAGAGTTTGATTGCTGCTGAGAAGGCGGGAAAGTGTATCGATATGGGCATCAAAAATCAGCATAGAAAAACCTCCCATCTTTTGGCCAACGAATGAACAAAGCCTGCCGATTATGGCAGGCTGTATGCGTTTAACCAGGTCCTTACCTTGGTTCTATTATCAACTTAATTGCTGTCCGTTCTTCATTATCAATCGTAACATCGGTGAATGCGGGAATGCAGATTAAGTCCACTCCGCTGGGGGCCACAAAGCCTCTGGCTATAGCTACTGCCTTGACCGCCTGATTCAGCGCACCAGCCCCGATTGCCTGAACTTCAGCCCTTCCTTCTTCACGCACTTTGCCGGCAAGTGCACCGGCGACTTTGTTGGGTATAGAGTTTGCCGATACCTTTAATACTTCCATGTTAAGGTGACCTCCTTTGGTGAAAACGCTACCACTAAATAAATTGATGTTATTAGCTTATTAGATATTTACTAGGAAAATCCTCCTTTTATGAAAATTTATTAAACTTTCAGCCGGACAATTTTCTCTGCTGTTCCATTTCCATCGAGCGTAATCACAACGCCAGTCAAGGCAGCGGGTCCTTTGGCCACAGAAAAGCGCGTGGGAAGCTGCGTCAAAAACTTGTTGATCACAGCTTCAGGGTCTACCCCTAAGATCCCATTTATAGGCCCGCACATACCCAAGTCAGTGATATAAGCAGTCCCTTTTGGCAAAATCTGTTCGTCAGCGGTGGGCACATGGGTGTGGGTACCCACAAAAGCACTAATCCGTCCGTCTAGATAACGGGCCAAGGCAATCTTTTCTGAAGTGGCTTCGCCATGAAAATCTACGACAACATGGGAGACATCCTCCGGCAACTCAGCCAAAATCGCATCAGCCTTGCGGAAAGGACAGTCGTAATCTGCCATAAAAACCCGTCCAATCAGATTCATTACCGCCACAGCAAAGTCTCCGCTTCTATGAATGAACACCGACGAACCTGGTACATCAGGAGGGTAGTTCGCTGGTCTAATAATACGCGGCTCTTGACTAATATATGTGTACATTTCCTTTTGGTCCCAAATATGGTTACCGCTGGTCAGGACATGTATGCCCAGAGCAAAGAGTTCTTCAGCAACCTTTCTGGTCAGTCCAAAACCGCCTGCAGCGTTTTCTCCGTTAGCCACAACCAGTCCAGGCCGATACTCCTCAATCAGCTCAGGCAGATGCTCCGCAACAATTCTCCGTCCCGGCCTGCCAAAAATGTCCCCTAGCACCAGTACATTCATGATTCACTCACCCCAAGGGGGACGCTGTAAACCAAGACCCGCCCATTCTCTCTAAACCCCGTCAGCCGTTCTCGAAACCGCCAGGAACTGGACATTAACAAAGCATCGATCAGAAAGTCCTGTTCGAGCAGGTCTTCTTCGGCCATGCCTTGTTCCTCTTGCACAACAGCGTCTCCATAGTAATCAGTTACAAGTTCCACGATCAAGTTTAATTCACCTAGGGATAGGCTGGCCAAATCCCTGGTCACCTCAATGGTAGTAAACTTCCCTATTTCCGTATGTTTCACAGCAGCGACTGAAACTTTATCCTGCCTCAGAACATGGAAGAGGGCAAGATGTGAATCAAACCTGGGAACAAAGTCGGCAAAATCCTGCAGCCCTTTCTTTAGCATAAATGCCATGCGCAGTGCACTTGTTTCCGGCTCATAATGCATGGCACTAATCTGCGGGAAACGAACCAAGACCGCAACAAATAAATCCACTTGACTTCCTTCGTAATCCATCATGTCCCCTCCCTATCCAGAAAATTAAAACCAGGCGAAAGCCTGGTTTTATTTAGCATACTCCACAGCACGGGTCTCACGAATCACAGTCACTTTGATCTGACCAGGATACTCAAGCTCCGCTTCAATGCGCTTTACTATATCTCGGCTCAGTTGTACCGCAGTAGCATCATTGACCTTATCGGGCTTCACCATAATCCGTACTTCTCTGCCTGCTTGAATCGCATAGGATTTCTCTACACCATCGAAGGATGATGCAATGTCCTCCAATTTTTGCAGGCGTTTGATGTAACTTTCCAAAGTCTCCCGCCGTGCTCCAGGTCGTGCTGCCGAAATGGAATCTGCTGCTGTAACTAATACTGCCTCCACGCTCTCCGCCTCATAATCACCGTGATGACAGGCCATAGCATGGATCACATCTTCGTTCTCCTTATACTTGCGTAGAAGGTCGATCCCGATTTCAATGTGGGTTCCTTCTATTTCGTGGTCAACAGCTTTGCCAATATCATGGAGCAAACCTGCCCGGCGAGCCAATCTGGCGTCAACCCCCAGCTCTGCCGCCATAATACCTGCCAAATGAGCCACTTCAACTGAATGCTTTAACACATTCTGACCATAGCTAGTTCGAAAACGTAGTCTTCCTAACAATTTGATAAGTTCTGGATGCATACCATGAACATCCGTATCTAGAGTAGCCTGTTCACCAGCATCTCTGATTACTGCGTCCACTTCTTTGCGGGCCTTCTCCACCATTTCCTCGATTCGGGCTGGATGAATTCGTCCATCAGCGATTAGACGTTCCAGCGCGATGCGAGCTATTTCCCTGCGAACAGGGTCAAATCCTGACAGAATTACCGCTTCAGGCGTATCGTCAATAATCAAATCGATTCCGGTTAAGGTCTCTAGTGCTCGAATATTTCTACCTTCCCTGCCGATGATGCGTCCCTTCATATCGTCATTGGGGAGCGGCACAACCGAGACTGTTGATTCTGCAACATGGTCGGCTGCCGTACGCTGGATCGCCAGAGAAATGATATCACGGGCTTGCTTATCCGCTGTCTCCCGTGCTTGATTCTCCAATTCACGAATGAGAATTGCAGTCTCATGCTTGACTTCATCTTCCACCGTCTTTAAAATCAGCTCTCTGGCTTGTTCCGTGGTCAGGTGAGAGATGCGTTCAAGTTCTGTCCGCTGCCTTTCGAGAAGTTCACCCACTTCTGCCTGTCTTTGCTCTACCTCGCGAAGCTTACGGTGCAGTACTTCATCTTTACGCTCTAAAGAATCACTGCGTTTATCCAGTGTTTCTTCCTTCTGCGAAAGACGCCGTTCTAGCTGGTTAAGTTCTGCCCGTCGCTCCCTTGATTCCTTTTCCACCTCAGCACGGGATTTGTGAATCTCTTCACGTGCTTCGACCAATGCCTCTCGCTTTTTGGTCTCTGCATCACGCTCTGCTTCTTGCAGAATGCGTCGAGCCTCTTCCTCTGCTGATTTGATGGTGGCTTCGGCAGACATCTTGCGAATGAAGTATCCTGCAGCAAGACCAATAACTGCAATCACTCCGTATTTAATTAAATCAATCAATAACTCGATACTGTTCACCTCCTCCTTTCACATAACCTTAGAAAAGAAAGCCGAGCCGAAACTCAGCTTTTTTTCGATGCTTTTCCAAAAGACTTTTCATTTCGTTTTCGAATAACCAAGGTTGTCACTGATACAACCTACATTTAATTGTATTCATTTTCAAGATCACTGTCAAGCAGTTCCCCAACAGCCCTTCTTGCCAAGTGGGCTGGAAAACCCCTGCGCTGCAGCAGTCCGTAGAGTTTTCCGGCACGGGCCAGGGCCTCAACTTTTTCCAGCCGCCCCAGGCGTTGCCTCGCAAGGGAGAGCGCCAACTCATACTCGACTTCCGGCGGATTAAGCACTTGATCGATGTAGCTGTCTTCAATCCCCTTATTGCGCAGCTCAAACCTTAATAAATAATTCCCTGTTGGTCTAACGCGGTTGCGGTACTGAACATAGTTTTCAGCAAACCGCAGGTCATCCACATAGCCTAGTTTTTTTACATAAGCCAAGGCTTCTTCAGCTTCATCCTGCGAGAAGCGCCGTTCAAGGCGTTCTTTCAGCTCTTTCTCACTGCGATCCCTGAAGGTGAGCAGTCTCAGCGCTTGTGCTTTGGCATTATTTTTCTGCGGTTCCAACTTCTTCTGTCACTTCCTCAGGTTTGATCAAGTTCTTGGCCACGCGAACTTTTTGTTCAATTTCTTCTGCCATCTCAGGATTGTTCTGCAGGAATTCTCTCGCGTTTTCCCTTCCTTGCCCAAGGCGCACGTCCCCGTATGAATACCATGAGCCGCTCTTGTTTATGATATCCAGTTCAGCTGCTAAATCCAGGACATCACCGAGGCGTGATATACCCAAACCGTAAATAATATCAAATTCTGCCTCTTTGAAAGGAGGCGCTACCTTGTTCTTCAAGACGCGAACGCGGGTGCGGTTGCCGATCATTTCATTACCCTTCTTGAGAGTCTCAATACGGCGAATGTCCAGCCGAACTGAGGCATAAAACTTCAACGCCCTTCCGCCCGGTGTTGTTTCGGGATTGCCGAACATTATGCCGATTTTTTCCCGCAGCTGATTTGTGAAAATAACTGTGCAGTTAGATCTGCCGATCGCGCCCGTCAATTTGCGTAGCGCTTGAGACATAAGTCTAGCCTGCAGCCCCACATGTGAGTCTCCCATCTCACCTTCGATCTCCGCTCTAGGAACCAGGGCAGCTACAGAGTCAACTACCACAACTTCCACTGCACCGCTGCGAACTAGATGTTCGGTAATTTCAAGTGCCTGCTCCCCGTGATCCGGCTGGGAGATAAGAAGATTATCGGTATCTACACCCAGATTTTTGGCATAGCCTGCGTCTAGGGCGTGCTCGGCGTCAACTATTGCGGCAATGCCGCCACCCTTTTGAACTTCAGCGATTATATGTAGAGCCAAGGTGGTTTTACCAGAGGATTCCGGACCATAGATCTCGATAATTCTGCCCCTTGGAACTCCTCCTACACCTAAAGCAACATCAAGTGATAGAGAACCAGTGGGAATCACTTCTATACTTCGGGCAACTGTGTCGCCCAGTTTCATGATAGCGCCCTTGCCGTACTGCTTTTCAATATCAAGAACAGCCCGTTCCAATGCTTTTTGCTTCTCACTCGTCATAGCTTGAAATCGCTCCTTTCATTTTAAAACAGATGTTCGCCCTTTATCCATAGAAAAAGGAGAAACCTGCCAAACAAGACCTTTAGCGCAGATCTCGCGTAGCCCTTCGCGTTTCCCCCCAGAAAGCAAAATTACCACCTATGTTGGACATCAGCGTACTATTTCTACATTGTCGTCACTATTCCTGCTATGAATGAAGGTTCTATGCAAAGAAAAACTAGTGCCCAAACCGGTGACATGAACTCCGTCCACTGCCTGCAAACGAAAAGTCCCTTCTTCATCACGGCTAAAATAAAGCAGCGACAGGCTATAGGGCAAGGGTTCCCTAGCTTGAAAACCCCGAATGCCGGCAGCACCAGTTGTGCCTGCGTTACTGTACACAGTGCCTTCCCGCTCCTTGACTCCCCAGCCGTGGGTATGCCCGTAAGCTACTGCTGAAAACAAACCAGGCTCAAGTAATTCAGCAACTAAATGATTGTGGACCATGAAAATTTCCGGCCGATCGGCGACCTGGGACCACTTGGCATTAAGCTCACGGGCATAGGCATCAAGCTCGCTAGGAGATGCAGGGGTAGCCAGGAAGCTGTCTGCCACCAGATCTCCTGTACCCGCCACCCGCAAACCAGCCATAGAGGTCGCTTCCGCTCCGATTAACACAGCATTCTTAATGGCCGAGAGCCTTATCAAAACCTCCGGTGAATCGTGGTTGCCGGTGACAAACAAATAAGGCAGCTCCACATCCTCAATGCGGCGGGCAATTTCCATCTCCAAGGCGGTTCCCCAGTCTGTCAAGTCGCCTGTATCCATGATGAAATCTACGGGAAAACTGCTGACTACCTGCTTGACAAAATTGTAGGCCACAGGGTTATTGTGAATATCAGAAACATGCAGAACTACTACGTCTGCTTGGACCAGACCAAGGGGACCCAGATTCTCCACTTCCTGCAGGAGGGAGTAAAGATTTCTCGCCAGCGCTTGCACCCGCTCACCCAGCTCCTCCACCTGATCGAAAGCATCCCAAGCCAAATTGAGCACCCAGGGGGCGGCTTGGATCATGCCTTCATACTCTAAATGCTCGAATCCTGTTGTGTCATAAGTAAAATAGAGGGTGCCGAGGAGCAAAAGCACAAGCACAGCACCGGCTGCACCGGATCGGATCAGCTTTTTGGGGTTTCTTTCCCCTGCCAGACTAAGCAACAGCAAAGGTCCTGCAGCGCCCAACCCAATCAGCTTTACAGCAAAAAGGGCCAGGATTCTTACGGCACCTGCCCAAAGAACCCGGAGCAGTTCATCTGTAGCAAGGGACGGTGAAAACACAACGTTTTGCAGCTGGGCCAGGTCAACACTCCTCAATTCTACACTTAAGCGTACTGGCAGCCAGTGGGTAGGGGCAGCGATCTGCCCTACGGGAGGCAACACAATTCTAGTCTCCGGCGCATAACCCAGGTTCATTTTCAACTTCACAACAGTCGACAGCAGTTGATAGTCTGCAGCAGAAAAGAAGTTGATGAACAGAACCAATCCCATGACAATAAAAAGAACCGGCAGATGCCTGCGCCGGTCCTTGGTGAGTTGCTGCATGTGCACCCTCCTTCTGGAGACACTTAGGTCGCGCTCAGTTGCCAAAGTAGACGCAACGCCATGAGTGCAGTCCTATTTTTTATCTGTTCACGCGAGCCTTTCCATACATGTCGCTGAACAATAGTATCACCAGCAGATGCTAAACTGATGTATACAAGTCCAACAGGCTTATCGGGGGTGCCTCCTGTTGGACCTGCGATACCTGTTACCGCAAGAGCCAAATCCGTCTGCGCCCGGTCTCGGGCCCCTTCAGCCATTTCCCTGGCGCACTGTTCGCTGACGGCACCAAACTTCTCTAGTGTTTCTGGTCTGACACCCAAGTCATCCACTTTCGCCTGATTACTGTATACTACATAACCCCGGTTTAGAAAAGCTGAGCTCCCTGGCACATTTGTCAAGAGATGACCAATCAGACCGCCTGTGCATGACTCGGCCAGGGCAAGTGTCAGCTTTTTCTCCACCAGAAATTGAGCTGCAACTTCCTCTAAGCTCTGCCCATCCGTTCCGTACAGAAACTCTTTTGTTCGGGAGCGAATCTCACGCTCCACTGGGGCCATAATCTCGAGACCTTCTTCCCTGCTTTCTGCCTTACAGGCCAGCCTGATGCGGACTATTCCGCCTGATGCGTAAAGGGCCAGGGTCGGGTTGGACTGTTCATGCAAAAGATCCCCCAACACTTCTGCCAGACGAGATTCACCTATACCCACAAAGTGGAGATTCCGAGTCACCAAAATCTGCCCCGTACCTTTCTGGGCAAGGACAGGAGCTACAGTCTCACTGAACATGGTCTTCAGCTCTTGAGACACTCCCGGCAGGGCAATTACCATTTTGCCGTCTTTCTCCAAGTAAAAGCCGGGAGCTGTGCCTATTGGATTAGGTATAATCTTGCTGCCCGCAGGGAAAAGTGCCTGCTTGCGATTGTGAACCGGCATATGCGACTGGTCGTAGCGCTGGGCAAACCACGTTTCTAGTTCTTCCAAAGCTCCCTTGTCTTCCTGCAGGGGGCTGTGCATAACTTCGGCGACAATTTCCCGGGTCAAATCGTCCTCGGTAGGACCTAAACCCCCGCTGATGATAATCACATCACTGCGCTTGACAGCCTCAGCCAACACTTCGCTGCCCCTTTGCAGATTATCTCCTACAGTGGACTTGAAAAAGACATCTATGCCTAGACCTGCCAGATTTCGTGCCAGGAACGTGGCGTTTGTGTCTACGATTTCTCCCAAGAGAAGTTCGGTGCCAATCATCACTAACTCCGCACGCACAATTTTCACCTCATCATTTTCAGAATTTTGACCATATGTATGTCCTTTTTACCCAAATTGTGATATATTAAAGATGCCCAGGGAAAAAGGAGGTACTATGTCCAACAGAACAGTTGGTTACATTCTATTGTTGGCTGTATTGGTCTTTTCTGCGGCCTTGAGTGCTTGCACACGCACTCCCTTGAGCGCAGAAACTCCCTTAACTGTCCTGGGCACTCTGGCAGCTTCAGGTATGCCTGAAGCTACAGAAGCACGTATCGTGGTCAGCAGAAACAAGCATGTCGTGGAAGAGACTGTTCCGGTGATTAACAACGAGTTCGCAGCAACCATCCAGGTGCCGGTGGGGGAATGGACAGTCAGCGTGCTCTTGGTTGATGCTGACGGTATCGTGCTTTACCAAAGCAAGTCCCAAACCGTTCAGATGTCCTTGGACCAGGAGCAGCTCTTGGAAATTGTGCTGCGGCCGGCCGACAGCCAGGTTCACGTCAACATTGACTTGAAAGACTATGTGTTCAGGCAGGTTGCTTTACGGGCCCGCATCCATTTTGATGACGAAATATATGAAGTAATCCGTCCCGATTCCCTGACCCCACTGGAAACAACAATCGAAATCAGTCCAGGCAGTTATGAGTTTAAAGTCGAGCTGTATACTGAATCATTCCGGGTCGGCGATAGAATCAGTCCCGGTGTCTGGCAGGTAATCCACATTTCCGAAAACGAAGAAGTGTTTATCGACTGGAGCCCCGCCAGCGAGGGGCTGAGCGTCATAGGGCGGGTGGAGACCCTGCTGCCTGCTCCTGCCGACTTTCGGTTTCAACATTCAGCTGACGGGGTGCTGCTGACTTGGAGTCGGGTCAACCACTACGAGGCGGCCGGATACTTCCTCTTTGCCCAAACCAGTCCCCTGGAACGTTATGAGTTATTGACATC
>JAAYOM010000034.1 GCA_012520315.1 Bacillota bacterium
GCCAGGTCCTGTATCTGTATCCGCCATACAGCAAGGGCACAATCAGCACATGAATGACTAAAGGCGCCAAGGCCACAAAGACCTGGGCTCCGATCAAAAGGCCAACATGCTCAGTGAATCCCTTCCAGCCCTGACGAAAAGCGCCGGATACCAAGGGCTCCTGGGTGTAATCATCCTCTTGAAAATGCGGTTCTTGGGCAGGAGGCTCCAAGTTGCTGTGGCAGTGTTTACAGCGGATGGCGACTGCCTTTATGGTCTCACCACAATAAGGACAAATCTTTGTTTCATCTCCGCCGCCTGCAAGTTGCGCAGGTCCGCTGTGCCGGCTTGCACAGCCATAAACTGAACAGGCTTCGGCAGCATCCCAGCACTCCGCATGCTGCGGGGTATGGCATTCGGCACAAATCTTGATAACGGCCCCTTCTTCAATGGGGGTTTGACAACGGGGACAGAGTCTCCCGACTACGGATGAGATATGAACCACCTGCCTTTCTCGGTTGTTACAGAGTATGAGCACTTTTGGGTTCCATTCCACATTTCAAGGTAGATCTCCTCTAGAGGGACAGGCCCCCATACAATTTGACGGATATCGGAAGCTGGGCTCACCCTGGTTTCTTTTTCGTGGGGGAGTTCAAGTGCTAACGCTTTCTTAGCGGTCTTTCCAGGGTGTAGAGATCTTCTTCAAGCTGGGCAAATCTCTCGTCCACCAATAGCCTGGCATCGTAGATGGCCCGGTTGTAGATGTAAGGTCCCAGTTCTTCCAGCATAAAATCCAGCAGGTGTTCTGCGGCCAGGTCACCTATGGCTTCTGAGCGTTCTTCCTCAAAAAAGATCTTGATGCGATTGATAATCTGAACTTTCTCTTCTCTGGTCGTGTTAATTGGAATCATAATGCACATCCTCCTAATTACCGGGACACTCCCTCGATCAAATGGATCAAATTAATCATTTTTCGTAAGGTCGATCGGGAGAAAGGCTCCGAATCGCCCGCACAAAGCGCTTGGTAATTTCCATAGGCCTTGTTATGGCGCTGCCCACCACTACCGACCAAGCCCCCAGTTCAAAGGCTTTAACCACTTGTTCAGCTGTCCAAAATCCGCCTTCCGCAATAACTGGCATACCAAGTCTAAGCATTTCTTTGAGCAAGGCGAAATCCGGCTCAATACCAAGTTCATTTTCCTTAAACCCAAAAGTCGGAGCTAGAGCATCAACGCCGATGGCAGCTACATTTTCCGCATCGGCCAAGGTCTGGCAGTCTGCGAGTACGAAAACTCCCAGCTCCTCCCGGATCCTGGGCAGCAGCTCAGGAAGGGGTTGGCCAAAGGGCCTTGTTTGACGAACATCTACGGCAATCATCCGGGCCCCTGCCTCAGCCAGGGGCTTAGCAGCCTCAAAACTAGGCGTGATGCAGACCCTGCCCTGCCCATCTGTGGCCTTTTGAATGCCAATCACGGGCAAACCAGTCAGTCTGCTGATTACTTCAACTTCTTGTACCCCATTGGTTCGAATCCCGACCGCGCCGCCGAGGGCTGCAGATCTGGCCATGGCAGCCATCAACATTGGGCCGTGAAGAGGTTCTTCATCTAAAGCCTGACAAGAAACGATCAATCCGTTGCGTACCTGCTCTAACATGCTCATCTCCAAACTCCCTTCGCCGTCAGTGAAAATCGGACCTCACTCTATCAAAAAGCCTAAGGATACCATGACCTCCCTAACCTTTTCCTCTTCCTCAGCAGTTAGGGAACCCATGGGCGGCGCCATCTTCGCAGTTTCAATTATTCCCAGCCAGCGCAACGCAGATTTGAACCCACTCAAGGCCGAGGCAGATGCGGAAATTCTAGCAGATCCTTGGTAACAGATGTCAAAGAGTTTGATTAAGCGTTCCTGCACCTTGCGGGCCTGCCCATAATTCCCCTGAACCGACAGGTTAAAAAGCTCAACATATTCCCGTGGGGCTACATTGCCCAGTCCGGGCACACAGCCATGGGCCCCCATCTGCAGAGCAGTATCAACTAAGAACTCCATTCCAGTCAAGACGGTGAACCCAGGCAGATCCTCCGTACGCATCAAGTATTCCCGCAGGATATTTGCATCGCCGCCGCTGTCTTTCAGGGCAATGATGCTGCCCTCCCGGGCCAAGGTCTCGATTGTAGCAGGCTCAAGCGCATTTTTCACCAAGACAGGGACATTGTAAGCTACAACAGGAACAGGCAGCTCCTGGGCTATCGTCCGGTAATGTTCTAGAAGCTCATCCTGGCTGTTTTTGTGGTAGTAAGGAGGGGCCAGTACAACCGCCTGCGCACCGGCATCGGCCGCCAGTTTGCCAAGGAGTAATGCCCTTTTTGTACTGGTTTCGGTGATCCCGGCCAAGATCGGCACCCGGCCTGCCACAACCTGGACTACATGCTGGACGATTTTAAAACTTTCTTCCGGCGTAAAGACAGCGCATTCCCCGGTCGATCCTAGACAAAAAATGCCATGGACACCGCCGGCCAGCAAATGTTCACTGAGGCGGGCTAGTGATGCAAAGTCAATCTCACCGGACTCGGTGAATGGAGTGGCAATAGGGGGAATTACCCCCCCTTAACTCTCTTAGGTTCACTGTCCGTTCTCCCCTATCTTGAAATCTGGCAGGATATTCAAAGCTTAAAACCGAATCGCATACTAACTCTTCGGAACAGTCTACATACTGCTGGTATATCCCGCTGGTATGTCGTTCTCCAAAGAGTTGGGAAGTCCTGTTTGATCCGGCCTGCCTGTTTTCCTGCAAATCTAGGCCGATGCTACTTTTTGATATGGAGGTAATATTATGGTGGAAAAATCCATTAGCCTTAGGCGATCATCCCTTCCCCTTTTCGATTTGGATCAGGAGTTCGAGCGGCAAGTTATAGTAGACCGGGAAGAGGGTCAATATCTAGGCCATGTAACCCAAGTCTTGCTGCACGATCAAAAGACGATTCTGGCAGTGTATCCCAAAGGGCACGGACGCGGTCCGATTGTACTTAAGCGCAGTACAGACGGGGGTCAAAGCTGGAGCGAAAGGCTGCCCGTCCCCGCCAGCTGGTCAACCTCCCGGGAATGTCCTACTATCTATGAGATGATTGATGCAGCAGGGAAAAGACGATTGGGGGTTTTTTCGGGCCTTTATCCCATCCGCCTAGCAATTTCGGAAGATGAGGGTTTAACCTGGTCTGAACTGGAGCGGATCGGTGATTTTGGCGGCATAGTCGCCATGAGTGATGTTGTGGCCTTGCCAGAGCCCGGCCATTACCTGGCTTTTTTCCATGACGATGGGCGCTTTATTCAAGGCGGGGACAATCTCCATTGGGGATCGCCTGCTGGCGAGAATGATGGAATGAGGGTTTATGCAGTAAAAAGCGAGGATGGCGGTTTGACCTGGGGTAAGCCTAGGGTGATTATTGAACATCCCCAGGCCATGCTTTGTGAGGCGGGGGCCGTCTGGTCGCCCGACGGCCGCCAGTTAGCTCTGCTCCTTAGGGAGAACAGCAGGGCATTCAATTCCATGGTCAGCTTTAGCGATGACTGGGGCCAGAGCTGGACTGAGCCGCGCCAGTTGCCTAGTTCGCTAACGGGCGATCGGCATACAGCCAGATACGTACCGGACGGCCGTTTAGTGATCGCCTTTCGCGACATGGCAAAATTCAGCGCAACCAAGGGTGATTTTGTGGTTTGGGTCGGCACCTATGATGATCTCCGCCAAGGCAGAGAAGGCCAGTATCGACTGCGGCTGAAGACAAATTATAAGGGTGATGACAGCACATACCCCGGAGTAAGCGTACTTCCGGACGGCACGGTGGTAGCTACGACCTATGGACACTGGACGGAAGGGGAAGAGCCTTACATCATCAGCGTTCGCTTTTCTTTAAATGAGATTGATTCCCGTTTGGGGACTGACCCTCGATCAATTTGACGAATTTGGTGTTAACCTAGTCGATTTTTGCCCGGAAGAAAAGGTGATTGCCGATTTGTACAATGGCAGTCTGCTTCCATACCCAGTTATTGCGATTAGGGACTTTGGCAGGGGCAAAGAAGCCGGTGGCCCCCTGGGAGGGGTCCCAGCCGGCCAGGGCATCTGCCACCGCATCCTTAGCACTTTGACCAGCTGGGCTGTTGATCGAGCCGTCATCAATAGGTGAGTATTGGGCATAGCCGCGGCTGTCGCGCTGTGTGATCACTCCGTAGAGGGAGTTGGGATAGTTGCGATGCAGCACCCGGTTGAGTATGCTGGCAGCCACAGCAACCTGCCCTTCGTATGGTTCACCTCGAGATTCGGCATGTACCAAGCGGGCAAAGAGATCTAGATGGGCTTTGGTGTAAATGGGCTGCATCTTAATTTCTACTGTGCTGCTTCTGCCGTCTATGGTCACCTGGATCTTTTTCTCCTGGTAATGTGGTTTAGAGACAGTCAGCGTATAGGTTCCAGCCGGGATGTTCTTGATTTCAAATTTACCGCCGCTAATTTGCACCTTCTTGCCCGCGATGGCAGCTTGTCCGCCCCACAGGCTCAAGCCGCTGCTGCTGTCCAGGACCAGACCGCTTAGTGTACCGCCTTTCATACCTTGCGGAGAGCTTCCAGAATTCACACATCCGCTTAGCATTAAAATAAGTAGCATAGCAAATGAGAAAAATAAGTACTTGCGTTTCATTTACGCACTTCCTTTCTATGGGCTGGCTAAGGGGAAGCCAACACACATAGTTGCGTGTTGGCTTCTTCGCATACTATTCGACGCCATTCGGGTATTCCCTAATGCACATAGGAAGGCAACTTCTGGAAAGGGTGGCAAAACACATTACCAAGGGACAGACCCTCGATCAATTAGATCAATATAGCGATTATCGAAATCGCTGTCCAACCCTTGCTAGGCCATTTTCCCTGCCAGCTGAATCTCTAAAGAGTCTAGAGTCCGCAGGGTCCAGCGGCCTATCTCATTTTGCACTAACTCTCCCTGGCCCTTCAAAATGCGTGGCTTTTCCACGCCTTCCGGCAGCTGAACTTTGCACGGAACAGCAGCAGGCAATGCAACTGAGATGGTAAACTCGTCATCCCGCTTCCAGCTCACTTCAACATCCCCGTGGGGAGTTGGTACAACACCATTGCACCACAGGAGATCGACCGGTTCAGGGCTGATCAAAATCTCTGTAAAACCTGGTTTTAGGGGTCTGACACCTAGTTGATAAGCGGGCAGAAAATATCCAGGGGCTGCAGACCAGGCATGGCAATGGCTGCGCGTCCAGCGATCCTCCACGAACCCGGGAAACATTTCCCAGCAGGTCGTCGCTCCCCGTTCCAGCATCATACCCCAGTTATATCTAATCATGTCAACTAGGGCAGCAAACCTGCCTTGCTTGACTAGGGCTTCTAGGCTGAAAAACATCATAAAGGGCGATCCAATCTGCACCCAGTCACTAGGAGCGTCATAAACAGCTTTGGCAAGGGATTCTTTTCTCTCACCATCAACGCAATCGCAGAGGTAGACCACTGTATTAGTCTGCTGGCTGATCACCTCTGACAGTTCACCGTTCACATGGCGGCAGTCGCTGAAGGCTCCGTGTTTCTCACTCCAGAGGTGTTTGTTAATAGCATTTTGGATCCTGTCTGCATAGGCGAGGAACTTGGCGCTGTCCTCATCCTTGGTCGGCACACCGAGAACCTGAGCCAACCTGCCCATTTGCCTCAACGCCCTAACCAGCCAGGCATTTTGATGGGTCACTACACCTTGGCGGGGAGTATCCATGGGGGCCCAATCCAGCATGTTCCAGGCCTCTATCTCCAAGAGGTCATCTTCATTTAAGTAATCTTCAATAAACGCAGTACAGGCCTGCCTAATAGCGGGATAGATTTCCTCTATAGTATTGCGATCCCCCGTATGCAGATAATACTCGTCGCAGGCCAGAAGCCATAATAAACTCCAAGCAGTAAGAATCTCCTGCCAGCCGCTGGGCACCTGCGATTCTGGCAGAGGCGAGCGGCGCAAAGAGTTGGCAACGAGCTTCAAGCAGCGCTTAGCCAGGCGATAGTCACCGTTGACATAATAATCTACAAGCCCCTCATTGCGGGCATCACCTACCCAAAAGGCCTGCTCGTAGGCTGGACAGTCCACATAGGTGTCTTCCGAGCACAGCCTGCTGGTGTAACGGCAAACTTCCCAAATGCTGTTCAACAGATAATCTGAGCTTTTGAATCTTGGCGAGTTCTTGATCGGATAAGTGTTTTGCAGCAGACGAATTTCGCTGATACGTAATGGGTTTTTCAAACCGCGCATAGTCAAGGTCGCGTAGCGAAAACCGCGGCGTACAATGGAATGGAAAGATTGGCGACCTTGGCGGGTTACATAACGGAGCGTATTGTTCAAACGATCGGTATAAAGCCAGCGCCCTTCCTGAATCCCTTCAAAGCAGTTCCAGTCCAAAGTTACCCCATCATCACCGAAGACAGTAAACTGGAGGAAACCCACTACCTCCTTGCCAAAGTCCAGCAAGATCTCGATATCAGAGCCGCACTCAGCCGGATAAATCACCGTTTCACTCAGGTTAGCAGCACAGAGGACATCCAGGTTATCGACAGCTACACCGGTGTCCACTGCCTTTCTGCGACTGGTCTCTCCATAGAGGTTGCCAAGAATGGCCCTTTCTGGAACGGACTCCAGAGTATACTGGGTGAAGGCTAAAGCCTCATCTACGTTTTTAGCCTGCAGCAAGGGTTCCAAAGTTTGATCGCCAGGCTGCACATAGTTAAAACTGACTTGCTCCCCTCCTGCCCCTTCTAGTGCTCTGAACTGTAGTTTCTGGTCAGTCCAGACTCCAAAGGGATAGAAAAGATCATGCCACGGACCGCACAAATCCACCACCACCAAATTGTCGCCTTTAGCCAGTCTAACTGGACACTCCAGGGAAAGGTCAATTTCCAGCTCCTCGCCATTGACAAAGACCCGCCCGCCAAAGCCGTATACATCGAACTTATGCCAATCAATCATCGTCTCCTCAGGCGAAACGAGGTTAAACACCAGGGCTCCAACTAAATTCTCCCAGTTAGTATCTCGTTTTTCTGGGCAATACAGTTGCCGCAAATCAAAGGAGAAGCTGTAAGGAATAGGCCTCACAGCCTGAAGGCCCTTTACTGTCACAGGGTAGAGCGCTTCTTCAGTAAGGAATGGAATATCCCTCTCCGATAGGGAAATCCAGGGTTCCATTCCAACGTCTCCGATCACCGCAGCTTGTTCCCAGTTATCAGCGGCATAATCGTTTTCGTACCACAGACCCCCAGCATCCCGTAAATCGAGGCCAGCATCGAACTGCTCTTCAAAGCCTAATTGGCAGCAAATGCGGGGAGTCTTGCGGGAATAGCCGGTATGTATTGTAGTTAACCAAGTGCCATCACTGGCTGCCACAATCTCTTCCTGTTCCTCATTACAGTTCACAACTTGGCAGAGCAAACCGCCCCGGCCGGCAATGTATTGGAAGGTGGATACACCCCAATAATGAACTAAGACCGCAAGTGTATTCTTGCCTTCCCTAAGCCGTGAAGTGAGATCATAAACATCATACTTCTGATCAGAAGGCCAGCTCCTGACAGGTCCCTGGCCTAGGCGCTCTCCGTTGAAGTACAGCACATAACGGCTGTCCGCGGTAATACAGAGCTCAGTCTTATCCTCGGACGTATCAACCGTAAAGTCCTTCCGGAATACTTGATAGCGGTTGATCTCCTGCGGATCGCTGCCGCTTCCCCAAATCCATTTTGCACTAGAATGAAACACTGTTTCTTGCCTCATAGTGGTGACCCCTCTCTACAATGTCAGTGTACCGAATGTGACAGCCTGAAACAAATGGATACTAAGGCAGAACCTGCAAAGTTGACAGTATTAATTATAACATCCAGCGGGTCAACCGAAAACCGTACCAACGTCAGGCAGTTCCAATTGTCTTTGCCGATACAATGTGATATCCTATTCTTGCATTTTTACTCGAAAAGATAGGAGCCCTCGGCGTATGTGGGCACCTCCTATTTGTTCTATCCAGAAGGGAAGGTAGGCAGTCAGATGCAAAGCCTAACAGCCACAAGAATGTGGCCCCGCTTTAAAGCCAAATTCATTGGAGATCGCGCGTTTTATCAAATGGCACTCGCCATCGTGATCCCGGTTATTGTGCAAAATACAGTAACCAACCTTGTTAATCTCTTGGATAATGTCATGGTTGGTTACCTAGGAACAACCCACATGTCCGGCGTTGCCATTGCCAATCAGCTGATGTTCGTCTTTAATATCAGCATTTTCGGGGCGCTGTCTGGAGCCGGTATTTACGGCGCCCAATTTGCCGGGGCGAAAGACTGGGCTAGATTCAGGGAGACTTTACGCTTCAGGCTGCTTGTGTCGGCTGCAATTACTGCCCTGGCGATCTTTATACTCAATCTGTGGCCCACCGAACTGCTTTCTTTGTACTTAGAGGGGGAAGGAAACCCCGGAGACAGTTCAGCGATGCTCCTTTATGGGTTGGAATATCTCAAGATCATGCTCTGGGGGTTGCTTCCCTTTGCTCTGGCTCAGGGCTACAGCAGCGCGCTGAGGGAAGCGGGCGAAACGGTACTTCCGATGCGGGCCAGTGTGATTTCGGTCTTTGTTAATCTGTTCTTCAATTATGTCTTGATTTTTGGGAAACTCGGATTCCCAGCCCTGGGGGTGAAAGGGGCAGCGTTCGGAACGGTTTTCAGCCGCGTTGCTGAGCTTTTGGTTGTAGCGATTGTAGTCCACAGGAACCTGGATCGTTTTCCCTTCATAAACGGCCTTTACCGCTCTGTCCGCATAGGCAAAAACCTGGCGAAGAACATCATGATTAAGGGGATGCCCCTCTTTGTCAATGAGTTTTTCTGGTCAGCCGGGATGATCACAATTACGCAAATCCTGTCAACCAGAGGACTGGCTGTTGTGGGCGCCTTGAATATCACCTCTACCTTCACCAATCTCTTCGGCGTCTTCTTTTTCTCCATAGGAACCGCGGTAGCGATTGTGATTGGTCAATCCCTAGGTGCAGGCGATTTGGAGCTGGCCAAGGCACAAGTTTGGAAACTGCTCTTCCTTTCTGTCATGATCGCGAGCGTCTTAGGTGTGATCCTGGCCATCAGCGCCGGATGGATGACCCAGATCTACAATACAGAAATCGAAGTCCGCGATCTTGCAACAGCATTCATGCGGGCGAGCGCATTTTATATGCCTTTCCAAGCCATTGCCAACTGCTGCTATTTTGCAATCCGTTCTGGCGGCTTGACTTTGGTGACCATGGCCTTCGACAGTGTCTATATCTGGGTCATCTGTGTGCCCTACACCTACGCTTTAGTCAATTTTGTAAGCCTAGGCATTGAGGGCATCTATCCCCTCAGTCAGCTGATTCACGTACTGAAAGCCATATTGGGCCTAATCGTTGTCAGTACGGGCTATTGGGCGAGAAATCTTGTGGGTGATCAGGGTTAAGGTGATCTACGAGGAGTCGAGTACGACATACTAAAGCCCTGCGGTCAGAACCGCGGGGCTTTGTCATTTCCTTTCGCTCCAACATAAGGCGCAGGATATAAGCCGGGAATGGATCGAGCACATAGAAAGTCTGAACATTTCCTTGCACATTGTGTAGCGGAGCGGGCATAGCTCTTTTCATTTGCTCAACCACATGCAAAAACCCGACACTGCAGACGATCTTGCAAGTGTCGGGTTGTTTTGAATAGGTAGCTCAACTGCCTCTGTCGACGAGGTAAAATGAATGTGTCTGGTGACAAGGAATCAGTTTGAAGTCCGCTAGAACTCTCTGCATTACTTCTCCGGTCACATCCCTGATCAGCCATTCCGCAAGACTGCGCTCCCCTTGATCTTCGAACACCAAACCGGGTTGACTTTGCAGGAGAGCCTTGGCCGAGATCACACTGTGCCTAGGCCCGGACTGATCGTGAGACAAAACGCCTGCCTCTAATATGGGCTTGCCGCCGGAGAACACACTTCTAAAGAAGATATTGACGGTATTGCGACAGACTAAATGCAGTTCAAACCAGCAAAGCCGCTTCACTTCAATGCCAGCGTCCTCAAGATCATCCTCCATACCGGCAAAGGATTCCTCAATCGAATCCATCACCTGTTTACCAACCGCCAAGAACTTGTAATATGCTTCGGTGAACTCAAAAACATCCATCGCCTCTCCGCCCCGCCTTTGCCCGTTATTATGTCCCACCTGGACACTGCCTGATCCATTCGTGCAGATGGTGCCATTTCCCTCTCATACAGGAGAGAACTCCAATACCTTCTGGGCTGGAAGTTGGTGCGCTTTGAGTGACTTACAGCGACGCGTCCTTCATCATCTGGAAATACCTGGTATACCGAGGGGCGTAAGCGCTGCCTTTGAGGAAGACAAAGTTGAACTCCCTCGTTATCTCAAATCCAGCAATGTCAATTTGGCTTAGTTCGCCTTGGTAGATTTCCTTCCTTGCCACGATCTCATACAAAAAAGTGATGCCTAAATTGCTGGCGACTAGTTGCTTAATGGCGGCCATGTTGCCTATTTCAATAATGTTTTGGAAGCTGCTTAGAGAGTAGTTGTACTGCTTCAGAATGTTTTCAAAGATCTCCCTGGTGCCAGATCCCCTTTCCCTGACAACCAATGTAGAGCTCAGGATGTCCGCAAACTCAACTGTCTCACCGGCCAAGGCTGAACTTGGGGAGCAAACAGGTATGAACCTCTCTCGGCAAAAGAGCAAAGAGTGGTAACTGGCTTTGTCGATAACGCCCTCAATCAAGGCAAAATCCAAATCTCCCCTCCGCAGTTTCTCCAGGAGCATTTGGCTGTTTCCCACTTCCATATGGATATTGAGCTTGGGGTTTCTTTGCAACATCTCAATGATTACACCCGGCATGAGATACTCACCGATCGAGAGCGTAGCTCCGAAGAAAATGTTCTCAGATCTGTCCTTGTTTTCGAGATCACGCTCAAAATGGTGTGTATCTGCCACAATGCGGGTCAGAAGTTCCCTTAGCCATTCCCCTTCACGGGTTAGGCTTAGCCTTTTGTTCTCATAGCGGAACAAGGAGCAGTTGTATCTCTCTTCTAGAAACTTAATGTGCTGGGTTACAGCAGGCTGCGTGAGGCCCAAATGTTCTGCGGTCTTGGTATAGTGCCTGATTGATGCTAACGCCAAGAAGGTCTGATGCCTGAAATCTATCAAAGCTAACACCTCCCATAATCCATACTTATCGATTCATAAGCAATCATAATTTCAGCTTATACTAGGCCTGTGGTAGAATCAACTGGAATGGAGGAATATCTTATGGCAAAATATGAAGAATTTGTCCCCGGTATACTGCTCTGCTTAGCAGTTGCAGCAGCTGCGGCAGTAATAAACAACTTGCTTCCAGTTGATTTGCTTGGCATTGCCTTAGTCTCACTTCTCCTGGGAATGATGCTGAACCCCATCCTTTCTAAGTACCAACTTTTTGACCAGGGTATTGATTGGACATCCAAATGGGTTTTGCGTCTTGGAATCATTCTGACAGGCATTACCCTAAGCTTTGCGCAAGTCTTCCAAGCAGGCAAGTACGCCCTGCTCTTAATGGCCTTTACCCTCACGACAGCCTTTGGAGTTGGCTGGATATGCAGTAAGGTTTTCAAGATAGATTGGAAACTATCCAGCCTGTTATCGGTGAGTACGGCTATCTGCGGAGGAACGGCTGTGGCTACTGTTGGCCCAGTTATTAAGGCCCGCAGCAGGGAAATTGCCTATGCCCTGTCAGCCACCTTCATTTTTGATCTCTTGACCGTCATTGCCTTTCCTTGGATTGGTAAACTGATCGGCCTGAGCGACACAGCCTACGGCCTCTGGGTAGGCACTTCTGTAAATGACACTTCGTCTGTGGTAGCAGCAGGATATGCGTTTTCAGATGCGGCGGGAGCCCTGGCCACAATTGTCAAATTAACCAGGACACTCTTTATCGTCCCCATTGTGCTGGTTTTCTCGTGGATTTACACCAAGAAGGAAATGCAGGCAAACAGCCTGCAGGAACAGCCCAAGGTAGAACTCAAGAAGATCTTCCCCTGGTTTATTCTGGGTTTCCTGGCTGTAGTCGGAATTAGAAGCACCGGAGCGCTGCCTGAAACTGCGGTGAATACCATAGCAGCTCTAGCGAAGTTTCTCCTAGCCGCAGCCCTGGGAGCCATCGGCATGAAGACGAGTTTTAAGGAAGTTGCAGGGGTTGGCGTTAAGCCCATGATTGCAGGGGTTGTAATTGATATATCGGTAGTGATTGTTGCCCTGTTCGCCCAGGCACTGATCTTGAATTTTGTAAAGTAAGAAAAGCAGCACAGAAATCAAAACCCCAGGGATCGATCCCTGGGGTTTTTTGCTTGTGCAAATGCCAATACACTTACAGGCCTACGTGCCTGAGCAGCGCACTGTCTTAGGCAAATCTTGTCAGTTTGCTGAAGGGATCCTTCAAGGCAGGATAAAGGTCTTTATACACCTGATGCAAGTCAAGATATATCTTGCGCCACTCCTGGTTAGGCTCAACGACGCCGATCACCTTGATCGTTGAATCCGAAGCTTCGGCCACATCCTGATAGATTCCGGCCCCTACCCCGGCCAAGATAGCGGCTCCCAATGCGGGGCCCTCATCTATGTTGATTTCCTCCAGCGCAAGGCCAGTGGCACTGGCAATGATCTCCTTCCAGAGAGGCGATCTGGCGCCGCCGCCCAAAGCCCGGATAGCTGTGCCGTTCCAACCTGCTGCGCGCAATAGTTCAAGGGAGTCGCAAAGGCCAAAGGCCACACCTTCTAAGACAGCCCGGATCAGCTCAGCTTTGCCATGGGTCGAACTGATGCCAACGAAAGTGCCTCTAGCATTGGCATCGCCGTGGGGCGTTCTCTCCCCTGTGAGATAGGGCAGGAAGAGTAGGCCCTTGGAACCGGGCTGCGCGTTTTCAGCCAGCTCGGTCATAGTGTTGTAAGTATACTGTTCCCGTCCCAGCTGGTCACGGAGCCAACTTAATGAAAGGCCGGCTGCTAACATTACTCCCATCATGTAAAACTGATTGGGGACACAGCTATTAAACATATGGACTGTACCGCGGGTGATCAGTTTCGGTTCCTTAAGATGGGCCAGCAAAACTCCGCTCGAACCTAGGCTGACCATGCCCCGCCCTTCTTTGACAACACCGGAGCCCACTGCTCCGCAGGCGTTATCAGCTCCGCCCCCCACTACGGGGATTCCCGCCGGCAAACCTGTGAGGCTGGCTGCAACCTCTGAAAGCGTGCCTCCAACTTCCGTTGAGTCAATGATCGGAGGCAGAATCTCACTGGACAGTCCCAAACTTGCCAAGACAGGCTCTGACCACATCTTCTCCCGCACATTCATCATCAGCATGCCCGCGGCATCGGAAACCTCCATATTGAGATTTCCTGTTAGACGAAAGCGAACATAGTCCTTGGGCAAGACAAGGTGCCTAAGCTTCCGAAAATTCTCAGGCTCATGTTCTCGGAGCCAAAGGACTTTAGGTAGAGTAAAGCCCTCCAGAACAGGGTTGCAGACCTCTGAAACCAAAAGATCAGGATCAACATTTTCTATAATGTAACGGCATTGGGCGCTTGTGCGAGTATCATTCCACAAAATAGCGGGCCTGATCACCTCGCAGCTGCTGTCTAGAAATACTGAGCTGTGCATTTGGCCTGACAAGCCTATTCCCTTAATTGCCTGAGGATCCACATTGAACTTTTCCAACAGGCCCAAAATAGCCGTGATTGTGGCCTGCCACATATCCTCAGGTTCCTGCTCAGACCAGCCTGGGTGCGGCGAATATAGGGGATAGTCAGCGGTCACACTTCCTATGACTCCCTTGTCAGTGTCAAGTAAAAGCGCCTTTGTTGTGGATGTTCCAATATCTAGACCGATTAAAAGACCCATTTTTCAACCTCCCTCACCGACATACTAATCGCAAGACTATGTCCAAAGAACCCCAGGGAAGGGGTTCTTTGGAACGAATTCCACAGCTGCTATTTGTTCATGTCAATCACAATCTTAACTGTCTCCGCAGCATGATTGATCGCATGTTCAACAGCCTTGTCAACCTCGGACAAGCCGAAGACATCAGATACAATTTGCTTCACGTCAATGAGTTTTTCTCCCACTGCTTTAATAGCGGCGGGATAAATATTTCTATATCTAAACACGGTAGTGATGCTAGCTTCTTTGGCCTGCAACTTACCAAAATCAAATCGATAGACCGGGTCTGCGGCCATGCCTACAAGGACAATTGTGCCTCCCCGCTTCACCAGCTCCGCACATTGCTGAGCTGTGATTTCAGCGCCGGCTGTTTCAATCACAATGTCGACCCCTTCATTATTGGTGGCCTTCATGATCTCTTCAACCACATTGCAGTTCTTGGCGTTAAAGACTTCCTTCGCCCCTACCTCTTTGGCCTTGGCAAGCCTAAGATCAACAAGGTCTGTTACATAAACATCTCTAATGCCTTGTGCCAACAGGGCCATCAGAGTAGTCAAGCCAATGGTGCCCGAACCTAAAATTGCAGCACTCTTACCGATCGCAGCACTACCTTGGTTGGCAGCATGGAATCCAACAGCCAAAGGCTCAATCAATGCTCCTTCAACGGTGTCCATTCCTTCGGGCAACTTGATGCACATATCTTCAGGATAAGCTATATACTCCACAAAAGCGCCATCGTAAGGCGGTGTGGCCAAGAACTCAACGTCAGGGCACAAATTATATCTACCAGTCCGACAAAATTCACATTTGCCACAGGTTATACCTGGTTCTAAAGCAACTAAATCGCCCTTCTGCAGACTTGTAACATCCTTTCCGACTTCCACGACCTTGCCTGCCGCTTCATGGCCTAGAATAATAGGGTTTTCAACGACAAAATCGCCAATGCGGCCATCTGTATAATAGTGCACATCAGAACCGCAGAGCCCAACATGCTCTATTTTTACCAAGACCTCGCAATCTTTTATTTTGGGCATTTCCTGCTCAACAATGGCTATTTTGCCAGGTTCTGTCATTACAGCTGCTCTCATCATATCCATATCCTCCCCCGTCTACATCTTAGGGACACACTACATACGGCATACCGTATGTAGTGTGTTCGATCGTGCAAACTGACTTAGATGACCGAGATTTCCCTGGTGCTTAGGGGCCTAGAGATTGCCGGCCTGCCTATGCATTTCAAGGGTTTCTTCTACATTTTCCAGTGTAATTACTGGGTTGCCGATATCGGTGTGGATCTCAAAGACTTCACCCCTGAGTAGCAGATCCGATACCCAGAGAATTCTTTCTGCCAAGTCATAAGCACTTTGCAGTGTTGTGGCCGTCATTTTTCCTTCCTGAATTAACAGTGCGGCTTCCACAGTGCCGTCAACGCCGTAAGCTAAAATGTTGTCGAAGTCAGGATCGTTCTTGATGACCTCAAGTGCTCCAGCGGCCATGTTGTCGTTCATCGAGATGATCGCGTCGATTCTGTCGTTTGCCTGTACCCAGTCCTCCATGTACCGCATGGCTTCATCTTTGTTCCAGTTGGCAATCTGTTCACCAACAATTTTCACATCTTTCCGTTTTTGGAAGAATTCAGCCTCCCATGCTTTGCGTCTTTCAGAAGCGTGGAAGTTTCCAGGAGGTCCGTTAAGCACTACTACATTCGCGTTTTGAGGAACTTGCTCCAGTGCCATCTCTGCTACGACAGCGGCCTGCATATAAGGATCGGCGTCCACGGAAGAGGCGCCTTCTA
>JAAYOM010000035.1 GCA_012520315.1 Bacillota bacterium
GAACCTCCGTACACCTCTTCCAGGCGGGCATAGTCAATTGAGCCCTCCTCTGTAACGATGGGCTCGCCGTTTTCATCTACGTAGTACCATTCCTTGCCGATGGAAGGCAAGAAGTTGCCCGTCTCCTCATCGTAAGAAAACAGAGAATCATAAAGCAGACCTGCAATCGTCGGGGCAATGCCTTCCCGGGAGAGCCAGGGCATGTAAGCGGTAGGAAATGAAGGCTGTACTGTGCCGATATAAAGCGTATCAGGATCTGGTCGATGGCTGCGGCTCCCGCCTACTTGGCAGCCTGCCAAAGAAATACAAATAATGCTCAACACTAGGAAGAGCATTAGCTTTCTTGCCACACGATTCACCTCACAAAGGGCTTTGGGGCGGCAGCTTCGCCGCCCCAAAGCTGTAGTTACTTCGTCAATAAGAAACTGTAGTCTGTGCCAGCAATGTCAAATGTCATATTTAAACCTGAGGGCCAGACTGCACCCACCCTCGTCTTGCCGTCTTTGGAGTTTAGTGTAATCATATAACTCATCGGACCTGCAGTTATGCTGAAGGTGCCGTCCTCCTTGACCAGCTCGGCATCGTTTTCTTCGTCAGCTATCACTAAAGCGAATGAACCGTCGGCGTTCAGCTCCAAAGCTGCCCGATAGGCTTCGCTTACCATAGTACCGCCGCTGAACTGCCCTTGCACTGATTCGTCATAGAAGAGCCAGTCCACACCGGCAAAGGCAGCCTCCAGTATATAGCCGGCTTTAGTGCCTGTAACGGGTTCTTGCTCTTTTTCCGCAGTAAAGGTAATGCTGTTTTGGGCAACTGCAAAGCTGCCTTCTTCCACCGTAGACTTGCCGTCAGCAGTAACTGTTAAGCTGTATCCGCCGAAGAAATCCAGGCTCAAAGCGGCCATAGCCCCCTCTTCATTTTGGGCATGCCAAGTGCCGGCATGTTCTGCGGTGGTAGCCATCCTAAAGAGTGTCTTGATCCTCTCTGCCCCCGCTTCAGGTTTTACCTCCAACTCCAGAGCACCGTCGGCGCTGATCGAACCGCTCAGTTCCTCTTCACCTTGGGGAGTGATCATAATCTTGCGGTCCGCAACTCTAAAGCTTCCTTCCTCCTCGTAGACAGGGGGCTCCTCTCCTGAGGCTAAGCTGCCGTTCAGCCGGTACTGCCCGCCTGGGCCGAGCATGAGCACATAGTGATAGTCCGTCTGAAAGCCAAAATAAGTGCCGTAATAGTCCTCATAGACAAACTTGTTGGCAATCAAGCGGTGAATGATTTCGGGATTTTCAGCATCCTCAACTTCGAAGGATATATTTGCTGAACCGTAGGGAAGTGTAGAACGGAAGACCAAGTTAGGGCCAATCCTTTCAAAGGTGGCGGTCTTGGAACTCTCCTGTGTAGAGTCTGAATAAATCATCAGATAGGTGTCTTCCAGCTGGCCGATGGTTCCATCGCCCCTTGAGTCACTGAACTGGCGATTAGGTGAAAGCATAAAGGAATTATCTTCGTCAATGCGCAGATAAAACTGGAGTGCCATGCCAAGATTAGTGATATCAATGACATAGTCGCCAGGCAGTTCAAATCCTTCAGTTTCAACTTCTGCCGTTACTGCTGCGGCAGTCTCTTGCCGCACTTCTTCCGCTACTTGCTGCGGCGTTTCAGACTTGCCGCAGGCGCTTAACAGTGACACCAGCCCAAGCAGGAAAACAACCAGCGCAATGCGGCCTAGTTTCCTTCTCATGTCATCACTCCTTTGATTGTAAGGAGGGATCCGGGAAGACCCCTCCCCACCTGCAAAGATCAACCCTAATAGGGAAACTCTAACTTGGTGCCAAATCCTTCCCGGGAGACAGAGTTATCATAAACTTCTTCAATATCAAACACGTAGGCCGGGTACTTTAGCCAGCGGGATTTGTCCGGTCTATGATAAACATCATGCTGGGCATTGACAAACTGCTGGTAGAGTTCCTTCTTGCCGGATTCGGCTTCATCAAAGATACGAACTTTGCCCCGCAGTTCATAAGAGATCATCGGCGGCTGATAATAGATCAAAGTGGCTTCCGGATTTACCTTGAGGTTCTCCCAGCTGTGCTTTTTCGCCATCTCCAGACTGGCCACCTTGGTAAAATCAATGCGATGATGCTGATCGGGGCTGTACATCTGCTCAACAAGGACCTGTAAACCTCTCTGGCTATGGGCCTTGTCATCACCGTCATAAGCGTCTATATGCGCTAGATAGGCTTCAAGAACTTCTTCCAGATACTCTTCCTTAGGAATAAAGCCAACTCCCTTGATACTGCCGTTGAGGCCTGCAGGCCCATTGGAAATTAATGCAGGGTTATGAGAGCAAAAACTTAGGAAGACCTTGTCCCTTGATAACTCTTTACCTTCATAAAGCTGGATCACTGTGTTGGCCCGGGTGTTAAAGGCCCAGCGGAAAAAGGATTCTGCAGTTTTTACGGTTTTCTCTGTCATCAATCTAACCTCCTAGAAGTGTATATAACAAAGGATCTGCCAAAGGTGGCAAGACAGCCGCGCCTTACCGCCTCTGCAGACCCTCTTGCTGTTACCTGCTTAGTTCAATTTCGATGCGCATGCCCATCATTGCCGAAACAACAAATGGTGCAGCAACTGTATCTTCTGAAACCTTGCCTGCAAAAACCTCCCCTGTGTCGGCAATTTGGAAGGTAATTTCATCGCCGGCTACGCCGTAATACCCTTGTTCGTGCACCGCATCTGCATCATTGCCTGGAACCGCCAGGTAGTGGTACTGCCCCTGGTGGTTTAGGTACAAAGTGGCCTCGACCGTTGTCGGCCCCTCAAGTGTAGCTGTATAAACCCCGGCCGCCGCCACTTTTGAGGGCGTCAAAGACGCTTCAGTGCGTTCACGGGCCATCATAGAAGGCTTTAGAGATATAAAAATAGAGCCGTCATCATTGAGAGTGCCCTGAACCGGATCCTGCCCTTCGGGCGTTATGACAAGCTTACTGCCATCAACGGAATAGACTCCAGTTTCGACATGCTCATAGAGAGCATCACCCATGATGAAATAGCTCTTGATTTCGTACGAACCATCGCCTTTGAGTTCCAAAGAATACGTGTAGTTTATTGCTGAGCCCATTCCAACAGTCTCATGTCCGCCTGCATAGACCCCTATGTAGCTGTCTGCTGCCAGCACCGCTCCACCAGACCATGCTGCAAATAAGACCACGGCTACAATAAGAACCACATTCAACAAAACATATCTTGCCTGAAATTGGCGCATATCTTTACTTCCCTTCCTTATAATTTGCTAATAAGTATAAATTAACAAACCTGCTTTGTCAATGAAAATGCCGACTTTAGCGAGGATTATCGTCTTATCCCCCGCCAAAACCGGCGATAATTGTTAAGTTACCTTCTCACTTATTCGAAAATCGCAAGAAATACTTCTGAAAGTTTCTACTCGTCCCGCCTTTCCCAAACATAGAACTACTTCAATCTTAACACTAATTGACAGTCTATTACGGTTTAATCAGTTCTGAGTCGAAGATCCAGGTAGCTGAGCCATCGGCCCAGCCCATCGCCCACAGCAGCCGCACTTTACCGCTCGGTGAAGGTGCTACCGCCCAATCTACAGCGGTAATACCATCGAGCAAGACAATGGCCTGCAGTACTTCACCGTTGATTTCCCTTGGATAGGAGAGACGCCAGGTTCCAGAGACTGTCTCATCTTTGGCCCAGGCAGCATGGCTCATCGTATAACTGCCGTCTGGGTAGATTGCGACAAACCCCTGATCCGCCCCCTCCACATGCTTATGCCCGATATACTCTCCGCCCGGCGCTGAAATGTTTACAACCGTGCTCGGAGTCCAAATGTACCAAGTCCCATAGAGGCCTTCAAAGTCGAGGAGAAAATCGTCAATTTCCGCAGCAGGCGCTTCTTCCAGCTTCTCCTTGATCTTCGGCGGCTCGGGGCTTTCACTTGCATTTGCTTCTTCCCCTGGTAAAGCAGGCGGTTCTTCCTCCGTGTCAGTTTCTTCTTCAGTCCACGGCTTCGTATAAACCGCTTCAGACCAGGCCCATGCCGGAGCGGTTGTATATGCTGCGGCAACGAACAGTACAAGTAGAATAACACTCCAGAGTCTCAGATTTGACATGATATCTCCTCCCTTAAATCTATGGTATTTGGCAATATAAATTCACCATCTTAGTAATATTACCTCTCCGCCAAGAACACAGCGGGAAATTTAACAACTTAAGGAAAAAGCGCACCTGCAGGGCCACTTTCTATCCCGCAGATGCGCCAATAATGTCAGAAAATCAGGCTGTTAAAAGATTAGTCTTTTCGGCTGTATTCCACCAGCTCCATAACATAAACCACCTGATCATCCCTGTAGACCCTGACCAAGAGGGGCCAGCCCACCTTGGGTGCAATAACCCATTCAGAGTTCAGAATCTCTATCCGGTTGCCCTCTTCATCTTCCTCCCGTACAGTCTTCCTGCAGAGATAACCCTCCACACCAGCTACCGTTTGCTTCTCCACAACTCTAACCCTGGAGCCGTCAAAGACCTGCATGGAGTTGCCCACCTCAAGTTCCAGGTCTGAAGCGAAAAAGCCCAACAGCATGAACTCGCCAAGCCACTCGCCTCCGCCCATGATCCAGCTCATGTTAAAACCCATCAGCCCCAGCTGTTCAGCTAGTTCCTCCTGGGAAACATGATAGGTATAGGCCATGGTAAGCTCGGTGGTCTCCTCATCCAGGCGCTCAAGTTCCACCGTTTGCAGCTGTTTAACTTCCACCGGCACATCCTCGCCGATCTCCCAGTCCCACTGGGTAGTGTACGAGGTAATCTCGTAGGTGAATTTCTCATACTGTGCGTCAAACTTGTTCCAATCCCAATATTCCTGCGCCAAACCAAGTGAACTAAAGGAAAACACCACAACCAAAGCAAAAACAATGATTAGTGACTTGCGGAACATCTACTCCGCCTCCTTATGGGAAATTATTACTTATATTATCCCTATGCTATGAATCCCCTGCCGTTTCGACACTGGACAAACGTAAAATTTTCCTTTCTAACGCCCAGCAATTCCTTACTTTGAGACTTGTTTTCCCCAGGGCAGCTGGTACATGCTAAAGATAAATCCCAAAGAATGGAGGAAATCGATATGAAGATTACAAGAAGCGCTGCAGCAGCTGCTCTGATCGTAGACGCTGTAAGCGGCAAGTACTTTTGGATAAATTGGGGGTGCGGACGTTTTTTGGACTTGACTACGCGGCTAGGCCAAGACTTCGTCGATATTCTATCGGTCTCATAGTGTTACGTCTCAATCTGATTGAGTAGATTTTGAGGGGTTTGTGTCACA
>JAAYOM010000036.1 GCA_012520315.1 Bacillota bacterium
ATAGTCATCTACTGGATCGCGACCATCAACGCCAGCTGCATCCACCAGGTGGATAATCAAGCGGGTCCGTTCGATATGACGCAGAAAGTCTATGCCCAAACCCACACCAGCATGAGCCCCTTCGATTAATCCCGGGATGTCTGCTATCACGAATGCATGCCCCGGCTCCAAAGATACTACACCGAGGTTAGGAATCAGTGTGGTGAAGGGATAGTTCGCAACTTTCGGACGGGCAGCCGACACCACCGACAGGAGGGTTGACTTGCCGACATTCGGATAGCCCACAAGGCCCACATCAGCTAACAGCTTAAGCTCAAGCTTAAGCCACAGTTCCCGCCCTGGCTCGCCCCTTTCAGCAAAGGAGGGCGCTTGGCGGGTTGGCGTTGTAAAGTGCGTATTGCCCCTGCCGCCTCTGCCGCCGGGCAGAACCAAAACGCGGCTGTTAGGCACTGTAAGATCCAGCAGCACCTCACCAGTATCGGCATCTTTTACCAGTGTACCGGGGGGCACCCTGATTTCCAAGTCTTCACCGTCTTTACCTGCCATGTTTTTAGACTGGCCTGCCTTACCGGAAGGGGCTACAAATTTGCGCCGGTAACGAAAGTCCATTAAGGTTGAGAGCCCTTCGTCCACTACGAAGTAAATGCTTCCTCCCCGGCCGCCATCGCCTCCAGCAGGACCGCCCGCCGGCACATATTTTTCGCGTCGAAAACGTGCTACTCCATCTCCACCATCACCCGATTTTACATAAATGCGGGCACGATCAACAAACATGATCTGTCCTCCTTTGAAAAAACCCCTTTGCACCGGAGCACAAAGGGGATTATCACTAAGCGAGTGCGGCTTCAGTAATTACACTGACCGCCTTACTTGTTTTTCCTAGGCGTTCGAAGGAAACATAGCCATCGGCCAGAGCAAACAATGTATCATCTTTGCCTAGACCAACATTCACACCAGGTTTGATCTTAGTTCCGCGCTGTCTAATGATAATACTACCTGCAGTCACAAACTGTCCGTCGTGACTCTTAACACCAAGGCGTTTCGCAGCAGAATCTCTGCCATTCTTAGTGCTTCCGCCGCCTTTTTTTGAAGCGAACAATTGCAGATTCATTCTCACGGTATGGCACCTCCTTCACACTAACATGCTTACCGTATTCCTCTTCTATGGCCGAAAGGCCTGTATAAAGCACTTTGAGTACCAACTGAGCCTGTTTCCATTCTTCCTGCGCCAATTTCTCAGGCAACAGACAAAGCAACAGGCCGTCAGCTTCATCAATTTCCACCAAACAGTCAATCTCAATAACTTCTTGAATGCCAAGGACTGCAGTCTGCGCTAAGGCTGACACGGCAGCACAGACAATGTCTTCTCCGTGTGCTGCAAAGCCCGAGTGGCCCTCTACAAGAAAACCCTGCCACCCCTCGACCTGCTTGTTCCGGTAAAACTCCAACGTGATCATTGCACTATGCTGTGATGGATTCAATTACCAATTTGGTGTATGGCTGGCGATGACCGCGTTTGCGACGGTAGTTTTTCTTAGCTTTGTACTTAAAGACAATGATCTTCTTCTGCTTACCGTGCTTAGCAACTTTAGCCACAACTTTCGCACCGTCAACATAGGGTGTGCCAACCTGGGTATTACCATCTTGGCTCACGAGCAGAATACGATCGAAAACGATTTCGTCGCCTTCATTGACATTGAGCTTTTCAACATAAATGGCATCGCCTGTGGACACACGATATTGTTTGCCACCAGTTTCGATAACGGCGTACAATACGTCCACCTCCTTCTCTAGACTCGCCATGCAGGTACATGTGGGTTCCCCCCCATGTTTTTCGACACCTGTTCTGAGCGGCTTCGACTGCCGGTTCAATAGAGCCTAGCAATCTACCCAATCATTCTACCACCAAGGCCCGTACCTGTCAATCAATACTGCTGCTTTGAATCTGATAATCTTGACGTACAAGGGTATCATCACCCTGTACAGTTATTTTCTTGCCGATGTGCTTTTCCAATGCATGCAGGTTGCTTTTTTGAGGTCCAATTACAAGCCCAGCCACTGCAGGGTGGCAGCGTACCTTGATGGACTCAACACCTTCTTGCGCCAGCGCGCTGACCTCTTTGGCAATCCGAAAGGCCAATGTAGCATCTGAGAGCACCCGCCCTCTGCCCTTGCAGTGGGGGCAATCTACCTCCATTACGTGGGAGAGGAGCCGATCGGTCTTTTTACGGGTCAGTTCCACTAAACCCAAGCGAGTGAAGCCCAATAGATTTGTGCGCGTCTTGTCCGCCTTAAGGCTCATGGACAGTTGTTCCAAGACAGCCTCACGGTTATTCGGTTCTGACATATCAATGAAATCAATGATCACAATGCCCCCATAATTACGCAGACGCAGCTGATGGGCAATTTCCGCCGCTGCCTGCAAGTTGGTCTTTAACACCGTATCCTGCAGGTTTTTGCTGCCTACATATTTCCCAGTATTGACATCAATGCTCAAAAGCGCCTCTGTCTGGTTAAAAACCAGATAGCCTCCACAGTCGAGCCAGACTCGGTTTTGACCTGCCCTTTCCAGCTCTTTATCTAAGGCAAGATAGGTGAAGAGATCTACTTTCCCTTCATACAAATCCACTCTTGCCCCCTTCACTCCCAGGGCAGCAAGGTCTTCCTGCACCCGCCTTTGCATCTTTGGACTGTCTACTATTACCCTAGTATAGTCTGGCACATACAGGTCGCGCAGTATGCGATGGACAAGGTCGTAGTCCTGATACAGCAATCTGGATGATGACTTGCGGCGATACTTCTCTTGGATCCTTTCCCAGTCCTGCAAGAGTTCCGCTAGATCCTCCTGCAGCTCCGCCTTAGTGCGGCCTTCCGCCACAGTGCGCACAATTACCCCGCAGCCGGGAGGACGGATTTCCTCAGCAACTTCCTTCAGTCTGACCCTTTCATCCTGATCTGTAATCTGCCGAGACACACCAGTATGATCTTGCACCGGCATCAGCACCAAGTAGCGTCCGGGCAGGGAAATTTTGGTTGTAACCCGGGGCCCTTTCGTACCCACTGCTTCTTTTGACACCTGTACCATGATGGTGTCACCGGTCTTCACATCCCCAGCTGCATCTGCCAAGAACAAAAAGGCATTTTTGGGCATGCCGATATCGACAAAGGCAGCACCCATACCGGGCAGCACATTTTCCACCAGGCCCTTATAGACATTACCGCCCAGACGATCTTCGCAGTGACGTTCTAGATAGTATTCTGCCAGCCGACGGTTCTCCACAATGCCCACCTGTACTTGGTTAAGCAAAGCAGAAATAACGATTTTCCTTTTCATTGCTTATCCTCGATTCCCTAAAGGTGGGAAACAGCTGTTCCCAACTCTGTTGAATTGCCCCGTTCTGGTAATTGTTGCCTCCAGATGGGAAAAACCAAGGAGTACGCCTAGCTCTTCCATGCGTATATTGGTCTCAGTCCCCAATCCGCAGAGACAGTCAATTACTGTGCCTGCAGGGGTGTTCTCAATATGACTAACATCGTATAGAAACGGGCGGATATTAATCTCCCGCGTTCCTCTCTTAGTTTCTCGGTTCACCACTAAGCTATCCACGGTCTGGAGATGCTGCCAACGTTCCTCGATTTCCTCAGCACTTGCTCCCGGCAGGAAAATTTTCCAGGAAGCCGCGTTGACAATGCTTTGCAGGGAAGCTGTTTTTTCCGGCAGTCGCTCTGCCTTAAGCACTTTCAAGCCCCGGGGCAAGTGCCGGTTATATTCCTCGACAAACTCCCTTGGGCCTAAATCGGCTGCAAAGGCGAAGTCGCCATATTCTGCCTCGCTTAAGACACCTACAGGCAGGGGAAAACTGAAACTCATGAGGGGCCTGGCTGTAAATCCCTGGGAAAATGCTATGGGCAGATGGGCCCTGCGCCCTGCCCTTTCCATCGTACGCACTAGATCAAGGTGGGAGAGATATCTAACTTCTGGCCCCTTCGTAAATTGAAAGCGAATAACACTACCCATCGCTCTCCCTCCCTACCAGGGCGTTGGCAACCCTTAGATCAGGGCAAACGCCGCAACGGCTGCAAATATCCCAGCGGCAATCTGGTGTAGTTGCACCCCTTTGGGCCAGCTCCCACTCTCTGCGCAGAAAGTCAGCATCTATACCGCAACTGAGATGCTCCCAGGGCAAGGGTTCATACCAGTCCCTTGCTCGATTGGCATAATCCTTAGGATCAATACCCTCTGCACGGAAGGCTTCCAGCCATAGATCGAAACGGAAACAGTCGGTCCAACTGTCAAACTGGCAACCTAAATCTGCCGCCCTCTCTAAGACCGCTGCAAGACGCCTGTCACCTCTGGCAAACACTGCCTCCAGGAAACTTTCTTCGACTCGCGGATAGTTAAACTGGATCCCTGGGTGGCGCAAACGTTCCTTCAAGAAATTCTGCTTGGAACGCAGTGTTTCCATTGAGTCCTGTGCCATCCATTGGAAAGGTGTATGGGGCTTGGGCACAAAAGATGCCACGCTTATGGAGACTTCAGGCCGTCTGCGCGATGTCCGGTGTTCCCTGCCCCAGGCCAGCACCTGGTGGGCCAAATCTACGATGCCTTGGAGATCCTCTTCGGTCTCAGTAGGCAGACCAATCATGAAGTAGAGTTTTATGCGGGACCAGCCTGCGGCAAAGGCACTCTTAACTACATCCATCAGATCTTGATCAGAGACATTTTTATTGATCACATCCCGAAGCCTCTGCGTTCCCGCTTCAGGGGCAAAAGTAAGTCCGGTCCTGCGGGCCTTTTGAATCTCCTGGGCAAGCTCTACCCCAAAGGAATCCAGTCGCAGGGACGGCAAGGAAACTGAGATGCCGCAAGGCTGGTACTGCTCAATCAGGTCCCGAACCAAACTGCCTATTTGTCCGTAGTCACCGCTGGACAAAGACGACAGCGAGATCGCTTCATACCCCGTGCTTTCCACCAAACGGGCGATCTGTTCTTTGAGAACGCCAGGTTCCCGCTCCCTGACCGGACGATAGATCATGCCCGCCTGGCAAAACCTGCAGCCCCTGGTACAACCGCGCAAAATCTCAGCCATAACCCGGTCATGAATTACTTCAACATAGGGAACAACAAACTCCTCGGGATAGGGAAGACTGTTAAAGTCCCTTACCACACGCTTTTTCACCTCACCGGGGATATCCTGGCGCAGCGGTTCTAAGCCTGAAAATCGGCCTTCTCCGTCATACACAGGTTTGTAAAACTTGGGAACATAGACGCCATCGATTAGTGCCAACTGTCCAAGGAGTTCATCCCTGGAGGCGCCTGCCGCCTTACCCTTTTTCACTAGATCTATGATTTCATGGATGACTTCTTCCCCTTCACCCAAAACCACAAAGTCAAGAAAATCTACTAAAGGCTCCACATTAAAAGCGGATGGGCCGCCTGCCATGATTAAAGGCTGCACGCCATTCCGCTCGGTGCTTCTGCGGGGAATCCCTGCCAAATCCAGCATCTTAAGTATATTCGTGTAACTCAGTTCATGCTGCAAAGTAAAGCCGACCAAATCGAAGGATACGAGCTCTTTGCCCGATTCTAGGGCAGTCAAGGGGATTTTTCTCTCTTCCATCAAAGCCTGCATGTCAAGCCAAGGAGCATAGACACGCTCTGCGAGCGCGTCCTGCCTCCCATTGACAAGCGCATAAAGAATCTTAAAGCCCAGATGGGCCATGCCTACATCATAAATGTCTGGAAAAGCTAAAGCTACCTTAACGTCAACCTCAGCCCAGTTCTTGTGCTGCGCGTTGACTTCCTGATTAGTGTAACGGGCCGGTTTAGTTACCAGCGGCAGAAGCGGTAAAAGACGCTTGTCCATTAGACCACTCCCTTCATCAAACGATTATATTTTGTGTACTTGTATGGCCCCTAATTTATGTGATAATCCATGTTCAAAAAGGGCCCTAATCAACTCGATCTCTTCCACGCATCCGATCACTCGCCCTTCCAGGTCTAACACCCACACCAGATGATAGCAAGGCGGCTGAAAATGCTGGAACACCTCGCCCAGAGAGGTTTCTAGCGTGGCTACCAGTTCTCTGGCCACAAGCACCCTCTTTAAGCGCAGCTCCTGTTTCTTATAGGTCAAATAACGCATAAAAACGTAGCTGGCGTTTTTTTGCTCCTGCCTGGCCGCCAAAAAAAGCATAAGACCGGCTGAAACATGCAGAAGCCCCTGCAGCTTAGCAAGATAGAGAAGGTACCCTCCCCAGCCCGCCAAAAGTACACTGAGCACCTGTCCCAGCAGGGACGCAATCCGAGTTGCCTCCTTATAGCCCCTGCGTTTGGCAGCCAGGCTGCGCAGGATGCGGCCCCCAT
This sequence comes from Bacillota bacterium, assembly GCA_012520315.1. Taxonomy (GTDB): domain Bacteria; phylum Bacillota; class Limnochordia; order Darwinibacteriales; family Darwinibacteriaceae; genus UBA5420. The sequence continues at coordinate 6,368 of JAAYOM010000036.1, forward strand.
CCAGAGGCAAAGCTGGGATTAAGTTGAATACTGCCATGCCAATATTGGCTCGAATGAAAAGATCAAACCATGCTTGATCAAATTCAAGGTAAGGCTGGAGTGCGTAGGCAATAAAAACAAGTAAACCATTACTAAGGGGACCAGCAATGGCAACCAGCCATTCAATCTCTGGACTTAACTGCAGCATAGCATCTAGTCTGGCCACACCGCCGAAAGGTAAAAGTTCGACATCCGTGATTTGGAGCCGATACACCTTGGCCACCAGAAGATGAAAGCTCTCATGCCAAATGACAATAGCAAAGAGCAAGAGAGCTTGCCACAGCCTCCCATAGGCGAAGGCTGCCACCAAGAGCAGAATGAAAAAGGGATTCACTTTAAGGGGAATCCCAAAATAGCTGCCTAACCGCATCGCTACCAACCGAAGGCCGCTTCAGACCACCCTTCGAGGAGAGAGCCAAAATCCCAGGTGCTCCACCCTTGGGTGAATCCTACCTTTTGTAGGATGGGCTGCACGGAAAAATTGGTAGAGACCACAAAAGAAACGTATTCAGTCACTGGTTGGGCAATTTCTAGATTCGTGTGCACAAGAACTACCATAACTAAAAAGACAGTCAAAGCCAAGAGAAAATTTCGAAGTAGAGTCTTTCCCACACTGACGCACCTCCTTCGCCTACTTACAGTATATTACCGAAGGAGCTTGATCATGATTATTTACGCCAGGTTGGCTAGAGATTGCGCCTCACGTTTTTCACAGGAATATTGGCAATCAGGGCAACGGAGTCATCGCCCTCATCAAAGCTGACCTCAAGGCCCTCTTCATCGATCTCCAAATATTTGGAGATCACCTCAATAAGTTCTTCTTCAAGCGCCTCTACAAGTCCAGGAGAGAGGCTGGCTCGATCATGTACCAAAACCAGACGCAGTCTTTCTTTAGCCTTATTCTTGCTTCCTTCTGAGCCGCTAAACAGTCTCGTAATAAACTCGAACATGCCTATCCCTCCTTTACTGGGCTTCACCACTGAGGATTCTCTTGAACCAGTGCATGACCTTCCGTTGCTGCAGATCCATAAATGGGACCTCTTCTCCTAACAGGCGGCGCACAATGTTACGAAAGGCCTGGCCCGGGCGGGATCTCTTGTCGGTGACAACCGTTTCACCCCGGTTAGTAGATACAATGATATCCTGATCATCTGGAACCACGCCTAAGATGGAAATAGCAAGAATATCGTCGATATCATTAATGTCCATCATATCGCCCTTACGTACCATATCAGGGCGTACACGGTTAATGATCAGCTGCGGCTCATAGAGTTCTGCCGCCTCCAAAAGACCAATAATCCGGTCTGCGTCACGTACAGCCGATATCTCGGGAGTGGTCACCACAATGGCAGTATCAGCCCCGGCAATGGCATTTTTGAACCCATGTTCAATGCCTGCAGGACTGTCCAAGATGACAAAGTCATAGTCCCGCTTCAACCGTTCCATAAGCTCACGCATTTGCCCGGGATTGACTGCGTCTTTCTCACGGGTTTGGGCTGCCGGCAGCAGCACCAGGTGCTCGCCGAAGTGCTTGTCCTTGATCAAAGCCTGACGGAGCCTGCAGTTGCCTTCCACAACATCTAAGAGGTCGTAGACAATGCGATTTTCCAAACCCAAGACTACATCAAGATTCCTGAGACCAATATCTGTGTCTACCAAACAAACCTTCTGTCCTGAAGCGGCTAAACCAGCCCCTAGATTAGCAGTGGTAGTGGTTTTGCCAACTCCGCCTTTTCCACTTGTGATTACAATGACTTTTCCCAAAACTAGCTCCTCCCTCAACCATTAGTGGTTGTAAACTGAAAGCTGTATACTGTTTTCCACAACCCTGGCAATTTCTGGTCCTGAAGGTTGGGGAAGTTTTTCATCCGGTGCCCGGGAAATAACATGGGCGATCCGCAGTTGGGTCGGTTCTAAGCGGAAGGCAAAAACGGTGGCATCGATTTTTCCTTCAGCTCCAGCATGGGCAACTCCCCGTAAAGCGCCGAGTACTAGGATGTCTCCTGTGCACACTACCTCAGCTCCGGCATTTACATCACCCATAACAACAACATTGCCATCATAGTGCAAGCGCTGCCCCGAACGGATCGTACGCCGTACTAAGAGAGTATTATCTTCCCTGACCTCTTGACTCTCTTCCATTACCTGTTCAACCTGGGGACGCGGCAGAGGGCGGGTCAAAGGTTCGCGATTAAGCCGCATCCCGTACTCACCAATCAGGCTCCTGATCTCATCCATTTGGGCCTCGGTCAGCGTTCCTTGCTCTACATATAGCTTAGCTGAACTTCCTCTGAAAAAACTTTGGGATGCCTGCAACTGCCTATCTAAAGAACTAAGTACTTCCGAGAATTGAACTGCGTCACTGATAGTGATCACAAGTCCCTCCCGTGTACCTTTAATCCTGCATAATTCTGTGCTCATGCGCCGCCAACTCCTTACCTAACCATCTTTTACTTCTGCAAAACATTGGATACTCCTGCCTCATCTTTACTCTGAAGGCGCTGTGAGCCCAAAGTAGGCATCAAGGATGGCCCTGGCAATCGGAGCGGCGGCCGATGACCCCCCGCCCCCCTGCTCCACTACTACTGCCACTAAGATCTCAGGATCTTCCACTGGAGCGTAGCCAACATAAAGGCCATTGGAGATCTTGCCTGGAACCTCCCAGGTTCCTGTTTTCCCTGCCATAGAGTAGGGAAAACCGGCCATCACTCCCCTGGCAGTACCCCGGGGATGCACTATAGGCGCGGTCATGACTTCTTTAAGGGCGTCCCAAGTAGACTGAGATGCCTCAACCTTATAGGCCGCTTCTGGCTGGGCCCGATAAACAACATTACCATCGGGGGACACAATTTCTTTCACAATTTTGGGGGCATAAATCGTTCCTTGATTAGCGATGGCTGCATAGGCCTGTGCCAATTGAATCAGAGTCATCTGATGAAACCCCTGTCCTATGGAAATCTGCTCGGTGTCAGAGGGATACCAGTTCTGTTCTGATACGGCGCGGTCGCTGAAGTTCTGCTTTTTCCATTCTCTGCTGGGCACCAATCCGCTGGCCTCACCCGGATACAGGTTAAGGCCGGTAGGCGCACCAAAACCAAGGCTTTTCATCCACTTGGAGAGCCGATCGATTCCCACTTTCGCTCCGTTATCCGCAAAATAATGGTTGCTCGACATGCCAAGGGCGCCATGCATGTCAATCATGCCAAAGGGGGCTAAACCGCTGTTGATGACCCAGTCCTTCACCCCGTACTGACTGGTGCCAGTAGCATTAAAACGCTCGTTGACACCCATGACCCCTTCCTCTAAGATGGCTAGAGCTGTAATTGGCTTAAACGTTGAGCCAGGTCCAAACAACGCCTGGGTTACACGATTGAAAAAAGGCCGCTTGCTGTCTTGGCTCAACTCGGTGTAATACGAGTTACGCAGTGACTGATCGATCAGGTTTTCGGGATTAAAGCCCGGCATGCTGGCCATGACGAGAATTTCCCCTGTTTGCGGTTTCAGCGCTAGGACAGCTCCCGTCTGCGTACCTGGATTGTCATCCAGGGTCAGAATATGTTCATAAAAGGCGGCCTCGGCCGCTGCCTGTAATTTGGCATCAATAGTTAGAATGATATTATGGCCAGGAACAGGATCCACAACATTGACCGTTCGAATGGGTCTATTGAGGGCATTGACCTCTACAGTCAAGGCACCAATCTCTCCCCGCAGCAGCTCCTCATAGGTCTGTTCTATTCCGCTCTTTCCAACCAAATCGCTGCCCCGGTATGTAGGGCCGTAACGCTGCAGCTCGGCAGCGTTAATGATGCCCATGTAGCCTACAACGTGGGAGGCAAGTTCCTCGAAAAGATATTCCCGAACGGGTTCCTCTTCAAGAAAAATCCCCCTCAGGTTAATCCGGTTCTCTTCAATGGCAATCACTGTCTCAGGATCAATATCCTGTTTAATCCGGACCGGCTCATAAGGAAAACCCTTACCCTTTTCCAAAGCCTCTGCCAGTTCTTCTCTACTGAGGTCTAACAAGTCGCAGAGGAGTTCGAGGCTAGATTCATCACTTTGCCCCAGGCCTCCAGGGACAACAGATACCGTAAAAGCAGGCTTGCTGCGCACCAAAACCTCCCCGTTGCGATCATGAATTTCACCCCGTGGAGGGACAAGCCGCAACTGCCGCATACGGTTGCCATCAGCCAGGCGAGCATAGTGATCGCCCTTGGCCAGCTGCAAATACCAGAGTCTTCCAACTAAGATCACTGCACAGAGCAGGACAATAGCAAAAAGAACGAAAAGACGTTTTTCTGTACCCTTCTCTTCCATCTACGTCACCCCGTTCTTTTCAACAGCTCATCTAGGTAAATCAGGCGTTTGTGAACAACCGCCAAAGGACGATATAAGAACATTCCAACCAGTCCGTTAAACAGGCTTGTACCCAGTATCGCCGACCAGGTCAGCCAAGACCAGGGGCTGGCAAAACCAAAGGAAGCAGCACCAATTAGGTAGAGTACCTGCCCGAGCGCTGTTCCGAGAAATATCGCAAAAAAACGCACCAAAAAGTTCTCCTTATAGAGCCGATTGGTCACAAATGACATCAAGACAGCCATCAACAGATATGTTCCGGCATACAGCCCAATAAAACGTCCTACCAGCAGATCCTGAAGCAAACCGCTGGCAAAGGCTAAACCTTTAGCGCCCCTGAGTTCTTCAAACATGGCAAAGATCAGAGTCAGAAGCAGCAAAAACTCGGGCCGACCTCCAATTAGAACCAAATTCGGCAAGGTTGTCTGCAATGCAAGTGCCAAAATTATCATTAGTCCATAGCCCGCATACTTCATATTAACTCTCCTCTTGCGGCATGACTATCAGGACATACTCAAGACGGGTAAAATCAACAAATGGCTTCACAACAGCGGAGAAAGACAGATCGTATTGTCGGGACTCCACAGCGACTACTTCGCCAATGGGCAGGTTTTTGGGGTAAATCCTGCTCAGACCTGATGTGACAATGACATCGCCCACCTCTACGGTCGTATCTCTGTTTAAAGGCTTAGCCAAGAGATTTCCTTGATCCAACTGACCTCCCTCAACCAGAACCAAGTCACCGCTTCCTTGCACGAGACCCCCTGCAGCACTTTGGGCATCTACAATGAGCAGCACAGTACTGGTATAGCGGGAGCTGCTGATGACGGTGCCTACAATTCCAGCCTTAGTGACGACTGCCATTCCGCCGGTCACACCATGGACTTGTCCTTTATTCACAACGATGGTACTCTCCCAGTTGCTCGGGGAGCGGCCGATTACTTCTGCTACGAGTAGATCATGGTTCCCTTCCTCCCTAAAGTCAAGGGCCTCCCGCAGCCATTCATTCTCCCTGCGATAATTGCGCAGCTTGAGCACTTCCTCCTCAAGCTGGGCTACCAGGGACTCCAAGTGATCGTTGCGCGCCTTTAACCCGCGCCACCGGTTGAGCTCGGCGATTTGGTGCTGGAAAAAACTGCCGATCCTGCTAAAGAGCCACTGAAAGGGCGATAACACATCACGCCACAAACTTTCCAGCTTGCTAATCTCAGGGCGGGGCACAGAGGTGTTATGGATGGTACCTACTAAGATGAGAACTAGAACAATAATCAGCGGAATTTTCCAGCGCAGCAGGCGATCCAGCACTGCTCTTCACCACCCATCCTTGGCTTGTCGGTCTTTAGTAACGTCTTGGTCCCAGCATAATTCGCTGCAGTAAGTCAAAATGGCGCAGAGCCTGTCCCGTGCCTTCCACTACCGCTGTCAAGGGGCGCTCAGCGATGTGGATGGGCATGCCAGTTTCCCTCATCAAAAGCTCATCGAGTCCATTGAGGAGTGACCCCCCGCCGGCCATCATAATTCCCCTGTCCATAATGTCTGCAGCCAGCTCCGGCGGGGTGTGCTCCAGGGTAACTTTCACAGCATCGATGATTGCTTGGATTGGTTCCACTAAGGCCTGGTGTACCTCTGTAGAAGAGACTGTCACCGTCTTAGGCAAGCCGCTGACCAAATCTCTGCCCCGAATTTCCATGGTCAATTCTTCCTTGCCGTCAAGAAAGGCATAGCCAATTTCGGATTTGATTCTTTCAGCAGTTCTTTCTCCAATTAACAGATTATAGGACCTGCGGATATAGTGGATGATGGAATCATCCATCTCGTCACCGGCTACACGAATCGATCTTTGAGATACAATGCCCCCAAGGGAGATCACAGCTACCTCAGTGGTTCCTCCCCCGATATCCACTATCATCGTACCCGTTGGATCTTGAACCGGCAGGCCCGCCCCAATGGCTGCTGCCATGGGCTCTTCGATTACTCGGGCATCCTTGGCCCCTGCCGACAGGGTGGCATCAATTACAGCCCGTTTCTCCACTTCCGTAACTCCAGATGGGACCGAAATAATTACACGGGGCCTTCTCAGCCGAGAGCGACGGGTCGCTTTGTTCAAGAAATCCCTGAGCAGGCGTTCGGTGACTTCAAAATCAGCAATTACCCCATCCTTGAGGGGGCGAATAGCAATGATGTTGCCAGGGGTTCTTCCCACCATCTCCTTGGCCTTGTTACCAACTGCAAAAATTTCATTCGTATCACGATCAATAGCAACAACTGAGGGTTCGTTAATGACAATTCCCCGGCCCTCAACCAAGACCAGTGTATTGGCAGTGCCAAGATCAATGCCTATGTTTTTACCAAAACGCCTGAACATAAAGTTTCCCCTTCCTTTTCCTAAAGCAGTCCTTGTTCCCGAAAGCTCAGATAACGATTGTTACCGACAATAATGTGATCCAACACTTCAATGCCTAACATATCTCCCACATCACGCAGCCTCTCGGTTGTGGAAATATCATCTCTACTAGGGGTCAGATCGCCACTGGGATGATTATGTACCAAGATAACGGCAGCACTGCTCCGCTTTATAGCTTCTTTGAACATCTCCCGGGGATGTACCAGTGAGGCGTGCAAATGCCCTATAGAAATAACCTTTTTAGCAATTACACGATGCTTGGTGTTGAGCATGATGATCATAAAATGCTCTTTATCTGCATGGCTCAAGTCAGTCAGCACCAGCTGAGCAGCGTCTTGTGGACAATTTACGACGCCTTCGAACTCCATGCGGGACTCACCCAGACGTTTAGCCAGTTCAAATGCGGCAAGAATATCGGCGGCTTTAGCCGGTCCGATGCCATTGACTGCGAGGAGTTCTTCATAGCTTGTCTGGGCCAGTTCTGGTAATGAACCAAAACGGGATAACAGCCTTTCAGCAAGCATAAGGGCGGATTCGCTCCGCGTTCCGGTTCGCAACAAAATAGCCAGAAGTTCGCGATTGGCCAAGCGCTCCGCTCCATGCCGAATCAAGCGCTCCCGGGGACGCTCTTCTTTCGGTACATCTTTCATTCTTACTACTTTTCTCAAACTCTGCTCCTTCCCATCCCTGGGCATGAGAAGCAAGTCTATTTAGAGGGAAAGACCTCTACGCCAAGTGACCTCAGGTGCAGAGCCAAGCTTGGCATGGGCAACCCTACTACATTATAATAACAACCTCTTATACTTTCAACAAGTAGTCCGCCATACCCTTGAATGCCATAGCCGCCAGCTTTATCGTAAGGTTCGCCGGTGCCAATGTAAGCATGAATCTCTTCGTCGTCCAGATCACGAAACTTCACGCTAGTAGTTTCGCTAAAACTGCGCACAACCTGGCCGTTTCTGCTCAATACCACCCAAGTCGTTACATTATGTTCGCGACCGCTTAAAAAACTCAGCATGGCATAGGCATCCGTGGCATTCTTAGGTTTACCTAAAATGTGACCGTCAAGGGTCACAATAGTATCGGCGCCTAACACAAGACTGTCTGGGTTTTCCAAACTAACCGGCACAGCCTTGGCAGTGGCATTGGTACTGGCAACATTGTTCGGTTCGCCCTCCTCCTTTTCTGTGTGCGATAACACCTGCACTGAGAAGTCGATACCGAACTGCTCGAGCAATGCCTTGCGCCGCGGTGATTGCGATGCCAGAATTAAGTTCATAGGTCTTGATTCCACCTTCATCTCACTAAGTAAGATATTCACCCTAGCATGCCAATTCCCTTCTCAAAAAAGAGAGTCCATGTGGACTCTCAAACTTAACGCTCCCAGTGGGGCAGTGTGGTAGAACCAAGCTCCTTCCCCACTTCCAGCAGAAATTTGTCTCTGCGGATCCTGTTTTTGTTAATCTCCCAGCCATCTAGATGTCGATAATGCGCGTAGGCAAAGTCCCATGGCCGCGACAGCTGGTTTTCCAAGTCGAACTGGCGACGCTTCCTTCTATGATCCACCCTACCCCTCCAATCTCAGGTTAGTAAGCTTCCTGCAGATCGATTTCCTGGTAGTAGTATTTGAGTATTTCAGCATATCCATACCCGTTGACGGCCATTTCTTGGGCACCATATTGGCTCATTCCCACGCCATGGCCGTATCCCCAGACAGAAAACACCATTTCATTGCCTAGGATTTCCGCGGTAAACCAAGTAGAGCGCAAAGCGAGGCGCTGCCTGATCTCCCGTCCGCTAAACCATTTTTCATCTACTTCAACTGTCTTCACACGGCCTGAAGGATAGCGCTCCACTACCCTAAAGTTCTTCACATTGGAAACACCCAATACTTGAGCAAGATTGCTAAGCTGGATCGTGGCGGTAGAATAATAGTGGGGAGAGTTTACGCTAAAGGGATCTTCCACCGAACGCAAATAGGGCAAGGCCTGGCTCCAATAGTGCTCAGAGTTTTCCGTCCGCCCGCCGCTTGTAGAATGGTAGACAGCCAGAATGGGTTCGTCGTCGTAGAGGGCAACTATCCCTTCAGTTTCCTTCACCGCTTTCTTAATCTTTCTCTGCAGGATCAAACCTCGAGAACCTGAGTTCCGTTCAAGAAAAACATCCCACGCAACCCACGCTTGACCCGACTGGAAGTCTGAAGAAAGATGGGCCTCGGGATGTTCAGTAATGCGTTCATCGCGCTGAATCCTTCTTAAAGCATAGGTTCTGGCTGCAACCGCCTGTGCTTTCAACGCTTCGATATGGAAACTGGCAGGCATCTCGGCAGCCACAACACCTTGGACATACTCCTCTAAGGTCATGGACAGAAGCTTGTTTTGCTCGACATCCCACAGCCCCACCAAAGGAACTTCCTTGGGAGAAAAAAAAGGAACCGTGCAACTGCGAACCAAAATTGCCGGTAACCCAACCATTATAAAAAACAAGAGCATCAGGGGAAGACAAGAGCTGCCCCTGGATCGTTTACGTCGTCTTCTTTTTGTCGTCCTCAAAAAAACTCCCTCCCACCCAATTCATTACTATGAACGGGGGGAGGGGGTTATGCCTTATCCTTCACTTATCGCGCCTTGTGGACAAACATCGGCACAAGCACCGCAATCAATGCATGCATCAGCATCAATAACAAAATGATCAGTTCCTTCAGAAATCGCCTCTACAGCGCATTCTGGCATGCAAAGACCGCAGCTGATGCAGTCAGTATTAATCTTAAACGCCATTCAACTTCGCCCCCTTTTTCACAAAGTGTCCTTCCTAAGAATAGCAAACTACCCAGAGGCTGTCAACAATCACCGAACGACAATTGCCTCAAAACCCTTCTGAATCAACTCATCCCTCAGCCTGACAGCATTTTCCTGGGAACTGAAGGCTCCTGTCTGCACCCTGTGGGGCGGTCCGGGGATAATGACGCCTTCATATCCGGCCTCCTTCAGCATAGCTACCATCCGATCAGCATTGGCGCGCTCAGAGAAGACCCCTACCTGCACGCGGTACAAGTCGCCAGCCGGGGCAGCAGGCGGCGATGCCGCTTCCGGTGAGTCAGGTTCAGGAGACGGCGAAGGAGGAGGGGTCGAAGTCACAGGCGATGCACTTTGCTCTCGGGCAATAACGGGCGTTCTGGCCTCGTTTCTCGCCATCTGCATCGAGGTTTGATGCTGCTCCTGCAAAACCCCTACGGCATACGTCCCAATTAAGTAACCAAAAAAGACAAATATGACACTAAGCGTAACCAAGGTAATTATGAAGTTTGCTCCCTGGCCTGAGCCCGTCTTCTTCTTTTTCTTTTTCTTCGTGCTCATCCATACCCCCCCTTAGCCGTATTATTACAGATTTCGCCGCAAAACCCTTTTAACAGAGCCAACCAAGTACAAAGATCCGCAAACACACAAGGGAGGTGTTTGCATCGCTTCATCCATCGCTTCAGGCAGCTGTTCAAAAGACAGTGCGGATCCTCCGCGCCTTTCTACATAATCGACCATAACATCCGGTTCCGTAGCTGGCAAACGACCACTGTCCGCCCTGGAAAACACGAACCTCCGGGCCAAAGGAAGGAGGGGATCGAGGAGGCTCAGACTTTTGTTATGGAGCATGCCGAATAGAAATGTGAACTTCTCCCCGCCCAGTTCTTTTTGTATCTGATGGAGACTTTGGGACAGGGCATCAATACCCTCCCGATTATGAGCTCCATCAAATAGCATAAAGGGATTGCGAGTAACAACCTCAAGGCGACCAGGCCAGCTGGCTTCCTCAAAACCCTGTCGGACAGCATCCAGCGAAATCTGATACCCTAATCTTCTTAGTTCTTTGACAGCTAAAAGGGCGGTCGCCGCATTTTGAAGCTGATGAGCGCCTAAGAGACCGATTTTTAGAGTGCCAAACTCAGGGAAGGTTAGCATCCCGCCGGCCAAGCTCCAACCATGTGCAACCCACGGTACATCTTTAGTGCTCCGCCAGTCTGACTGCTTTTCCAAGGCAATTCGCTGTAAGATCTTTTCCGCAGCAGGCGACTGGACGCCGCTGATGATGGGCACTCCAGCCTTGATTATGCCCCCCTTTTCGGACGCAATCTCCTCCAGGGTAGAACCTAACCGATCCTCGTGATCGAGACCGATAGTGGTGATCACCGTCAAAACGGGAACTACCACATTGGTGGCATCTAACCTCCCTCCCAATCCTGTTTCCAGTACAACCACATCTACCTGGCTTTTATCAAAATATATGAAGCCGGCCGCTGTCGCTAATTCAAACTCGGTCACCGCTCCCAAATCGGGGTGCTCAGCCTCAACTTTCCGGCAGGCAGCCTCTGCCCTGGATACTACCTCATTTAAGCTTTCCTGGTCGATGGCTGCACCGTTAATACGAAAGCGTTCGCTGTACCGTTCGAGGTGGGGGGAGGTAAAGGCCCCCACCTTCAATCCACTGCGCATCAGTACTTCGGCCAAAAAGGCCGACACTGATCCCTTGCCGCTCGTTCCTGCTATATGGATAAAACTCAGATTTCTCTCCGGGTTACCCAGCGCGTCGCAGATCAACTGTATGCGTTCGAGCCCCAAATGACTGCCAAAACGTACTCTTTGACCGATTATTTTCATCGCTATCCCTGCATCTCTTGGAGTAAACTCTGCAACCGTTCTACAGTGGCTTGATAAGTCTTTACCTTTTCCCTTTCCTTATCTACCACCTGAGGCGGCGCCTTTGTAATAAATCCTTCGTTTTCCAATTTGTTTTGTGCCCGTTCCAGTTCACGCTGGGCTTCTTCGAGATCCTTGCGAATCCTCGCAGTTTCCTCTGCCAAATCCACCATACCGGCCAAGGGCAGGAAAACATTGACCCCGTTTACCACTGAACTCAGGCTTTGTGCGGGCCTATTGCCAATAGCCTCTAGAGTGAGCGTGTCCAGACCGGCCAGGTTCATAATATCCTGCCTGCCCTCTGCCAAAATTTCCTCGAACTCTGGGGGTGACTGCAAGATAGCGGTAATCTTGCGGCCTGGAGGCACATTCTTCTCACTGCGCATAGTACGAATCTCAGTGATAACAGACATGATGGTATCCATGGTCTTCTCAGCAGCCGGCGAGTTTAGGCCCTCAGGGGCAGGCCACTGGGCAAGCATGATGGTGTCTCCGTCGTGAGGCAGATTCTGCCAGATCTCCTCTGTAATAAAGGGCATATAAGGATGGAGCAGCTCCAGGGTGCCCTTCAGCACATACCAGAGCACATACTGGGCCACATAGCGGGACTCTTCTCCCTGCTTGCCGTAGAGCCTGGGTTTAATCAGTTCAATGTACCAGTCACAGAGTTCATTCCAGATAAACTCATAAAGTACACGGGCACCTTCACCTGCATCATAGCGATCCAAAAAGCGCGTTACTTCTTTAGCGGTAAACTCGTAGCGGCTCAAAATCCAATGATCGGCCGTTGTCAATTCCAGGGAGCCCATGTTCTGCTTCCTGTAATTAAAGTCCTCCAGATTCATCAGGGCAAATCTAGATGCATTCCAGATCTTGTTGGCAAAGTTTCGATAGGCCTCGACTCTCTCTGGAATGTAGCGCGAGTCATTGCCTGGAGCCACGCCAATTACTAAATTAAAGCGCAAGGCGTCTGCCCCGAATTCTTCGATGGCGTCGAGGGGGTCTACCCCATTGTCTAGGGATTTACTCATTTTTCTGCCCTGGGCGTCCCGAACCAGGCCATGGATGAGAATATCGTGAAAGGGCTTGTTGCCCATAAACTCATAGCCCATAACAATCATACGTGCGACCCAGAAGAAGATGATATCAAAGCCTGTAATTAGGACAGAGGTAGGGTAAAAGTGCTCCAGCTCTTCGGTTTGATCCGGCCAGCCCAAAGTGGAAAAAGGCCACAGAGCCGAGGAGAACCACGTATCTAGAACATCTGGGTCTTGCTCAATGTTGGCAGAGCTGCACTTTCTGCAGCGGCTAGGTTCGTCAATGCTGGCAAATACCTCGTCGCAGTCTCCGCAATACCAAACAGGAATCCTATGCCCCCACCAAAGCTGCCTGGAGATGCACCAGTCCCTTAGGTTCTCCATCCAGCGGAGGTAGTGCTTGTTGAAACGCTCTGGAACAAAACGAATCTCACCGTTTTCCACAGCAGCAATAGCCGGCTTAGCCAAAGGCCCCATCTTCACAAACCATTGCTTGGATATAACAGGTTCCACAACTGTACTGCAGCGATAGCAGTGGCCTACTGCATGATCGTGATCCTCAACCTTGACCAGCAGGCCAAGCTCCTCGAGCTCCTGCACTACTTGTCTGCGAGCCTCATAGCGATCCAGGCCGGCATACTTGCCCGCTGCATCTGTCATGATTCCATCCAAGCCTATGACCTGAACTTGGGGAAGCTTGTGCCGTAAACCGATTTCAAAGTCATTTGGATCATGGGAGGGTGTAATTTTCACCATACCGGTGCCAAACTCCCTATCCACATAATCGTCGGCAATAATGGGCACTTGACGATTGACCATAGGCACAGTCACCGTCTTGCCTAAAAGGTCGGCATAGCGCTCATCCTCTGGATTTACCGCCACCGCGGTGTCACCCAAAATGGTTTCCGGCCTTGTTGTTGCTACCTGGATAAAACCGCTTCCATCGCTAAAGGGATATTTCACATGGTACAACTTGCCCGCTTCATCCTCGTGCTCTACTTCAATATCTGACAATGTGGTGGCACAGCTTGGGCACCAATTTACACTGTAATTGCCCTGATAAATCAGGCCCTTGTCAAACAGGCGGACAAAAACTTCCCGAACTGCCCTGGAGCAGCCTTCGTCCATGGTAAAGCGTTCCCTTTCCCAATCTAAGGAGGCTCCCAACTTCTTCAGCTGGTTGAGAATCTGCCGACCATATTCGTCCTTCCAGGCCCATGTGCGCTTGAGAAACTCCTCCCGCCCTATTTCGTCACGGGTCTTGCCCTCTGTAGCCCGGATATGCCCCTCTACCCTGGCTTGGGTGGCAATGCCAGCATGGTCTGTGCCGGGAATCCAGACGGTGTTAAAACCCTGCATACGCTTCCAGCGCACAAAAATGTCCTGCAGCGTATTGTCCATAGCATGACCCATGTGCAGCTGCCCAGTGATGTTCGGCGGCGGAATCACGACACAGAAAGGCTCCTTGCTTTGATCTACCTCCGCATGGAAGAAACCGCCTTCTTCCCAAAAGGTATACCATTTTTGCTCAACTTGCTTGGGATCATAAATCTTGTTCATGATCTTCACTCCTTGCCAAAATAATAAAGGCTTTTCGTCTTGTAAGGACGAAAAGCCAACTCCGCGGTACCACCTTAATTCTCCCTGCCTGGGCAGGAAGCTCTCGAAGGTTATAACGGAACCACCGTCTTAGGCTACTTGCTTGTCATTGCCCCGCACTGCACAGGCAGGTACGCAGCGATGCAGTTCACCTAAGAAGCTCCGGGGCGACTTCCAGGACCGTATGCTTAGAAAGCTCACAGCTCAAGGCTTTCCTCTCTGAAAGGGCCGACCATGTACTACTCCCCATCAACGCTGATATGAATTACACTCATAATACACTGGAGCAGGATTCTTTGTCAAGCGCCATTCGATTCCCGCTCCCTCCGGGCGCGACAGTCACTGCAAAGTCCAAAAAACCGGAGACAGTGATCTGTTACTTCAAAACCGGTTTCTTCAGTAATTCGTTTCTCTACGCTTTCTAACAGATCGGAATGAAATTCACCAATTTTACCGCACTTTTGACAGATCAAATGATGGTGATAGTGTTCGTCTTCATCACCTAGCTTAATTTCATACCGGCTCTGACCATCTCCGTAGTCGAAACGATGGATAATCTCCAGTTTTTCCAATAGCTCAAGATTGCGGTATACGGTAGCTAAACCGATCTCCGCGTGCAGCTTTCTGGTGTGCATATAGACTTCTTCAGCTGATAAATGATCCTCAGCGTTGGCAATAAGCACATCTACGACAGCCTCTCGTTGCGGTGTAAGTCGATAAGAGTTTTGTTCAAGTCGGGTGCGTACCCATTCCTTCAACATACCGCCACCCCCTGTTAACTAAAACGCCAGTAAAAGAACCGAACCATGAGCAGGGCAACTCCCACTACTGAGGCCAGGTAGACCACCCACGAACGCCAATCGTACAAATCCAGCCGGCGCCTGGAGTCGGTAAGGGGGGAGCGCAAGTGCAAAAAGAGCCATGCTAAGCCAAAAATGACAAATGCAATAGTATATAGCCAAGGATTTGTAGATTCGCCAAAGACTTCACGGTATGACATTAGGAAACGCTGTGCCAGCGCACTTAAGGTCAGGTATCCTAGGAACAGCTGGCCGTCATAGCGCAAGTTCCGTCTCATACGCCACAAGAAGGAAAAAATGATATAATACGTGATTGCTGAATACAGGGGCAGGGGATGCAAAACAAACTCACCTAAGTCAACACCCAAGGCACTGGTCGTTTCCCTGCCGAGAATGCTCGAACCCAAGTACCCTAAAGACTGCATCAGCGCTACAGATGGCACCATGGCATCCAAGAAGCAGGCAGGATTATCTACATGACTGAACATGAAATACACAGTATAAATACCAAGGCCTACAAGTCCCCGATACTCGTCTAATTGCACTCCTGAAAACAAAGTCCAGGGGTAAATGAAGGTGCGCCAGCCATAGAGCTGATAAACGTGGCCGAATCGGCCGGCAATGACAAAAACTATGGCTGCCTGGACAATAAAGCGATAGACAAAATCAGTACCTAACCCCTTGCGCTTCCCTTCCCGCTGTGCCAGCAAGGCCCCGATTAAGAGCCCAAGTCCCAACATGAAACCATAGGAATAGACGGGTAGGTTGGCAAAGAAAAACATCACATTCTCCATTTCGTGACTCCTGCCCTTCTACGCCCTAATTCCATATGTTAAAGGAAAATCCTGCTATTATTTGCTTAATCAGCCAGCTCGTCACGGAGAAGTTGATTGACCACTTCAGGATCTGCTTTGCCTTGAGCAGCACGCATCACCTGACCTACAAAGAATGCGAACAACCTAGTTTCACCGTTTTTGTAGCGTCCGACAAGTTCCAAATGGGTCGACAAAACCTCTGCCACAATTGGCCCGAGTTTTGCCGGATCCCCCACCACTTGCAGACCTTTCTGTTCCACGATTTCCCGTGGAGATAAACTGGACGAAAACAGTTCCTCCAGAACTTCCTTGGCCTGTGCCGGACTGATCAGACCTTCTGAGGTAATCTTAAGCAGTTCTGCAATGCGTTCTGCCGTCAAATGGCCATGTTCCCTAGCCAAGCGGGCATAATCACCCATGAGAAAGTTCACTATAGACTTGTGCTCGATACCCATGGGGGCAAGACTTAAGAAGAGATCGCCAAAGTCCCGGTAGTTGACAAGAAAAGTGGATTCGTACCGGGATAAGCCGTATTCCCCTTCCAAACGCCTGAGACGCTCTAGGGGAAGTTCTGGGACAGATGCTTCAATCAGGCTGACCCAAACCGGATCTAAATTGAGGGGAGGCAAATCCGGTTCAGGAAAGATGCGGTAATCAGGGGCATCACCCTTCGAGCGCATAGAAATTGTCCTGCCTGCACGTTCGTCCCAGGTGCGACTCTCTTGCCTAATGGCCTCGCCCCTGTTCAAAAGCTGGCTCTGCCGGCGCTCCTCAAACTCCAACCCCCGCTCGAGGGCTCTAAAGGAATTGAGATTCTTAATTTCCACCTTCGTGCCTAAAACACTGCTGCCAGCGGGTTTCAAGGAGATGTTAGCATCACATCTCAGGGAGCCCTCCTCCATTTTCGTATCTGAAACGCCAATGTAATTCATAAGCAGTCGAAGCTGTTCTAGGAACAACCTGGCCTGCTTCGGAGTGTGAATGTCGGGGGCTGTCACAATTTCAATCAAGGGGATGCCTGCACGATTGTAATCCACCAATGAGTAATCTGAATCGACAATGGTAGCGCCGCTGTGGATGAGTTTACCCGCTTCCTCTTCCAGATGGATGCGTGTTATCTCTGTACGCACAAGCTGATCATCCATGTAATACTCCAGAAAGCCGCCTGTACACAAAGGAAAGGCATCCTGCGTAATCTGATAGGCCTTAGGCAAATCCGGATAAAAGTAGTTCTTCCGATCAAATCTGCTGAAATAATGGACCTGGCAGTTTAAGGCAAATCCCGCTCTTGTAGCGTATTCTACGGCCTTCTCATTGATCAGTGGCAATGCGCCAGGCAGCCCTAAGCACACAGGACAGCATTGGCTGTTTGGCGGGGCCCCGAAGGATGTATTGCAGCTGCATAGGAACTTACTTTCGGTCAGAAGCGCTACGTGAATCTCCAGACCGATCACAGTATCATAGCTTGTCACTGAATGTTCCCCCCTCTACACCAACATACTTTTCTACCAGATAGGCCACCTTAAACAGCAGCTCTTCCTGAAAGTGACTGCCCATAATCTGCAAACCAAGGGGCAGGCCCCGTGCATCTTTGCCGCAGGGAACACTTAAAGCGGGGATCCCGCTTAAATTGGCCATCGCAGTAAATAAGTCGGACAGATACATCTCTAGAGGGCTCTGCTTGGCCCCAATCCGAAAGGCCGCACTTGGGGTTGTGGGGGTAATGATCACATCAACCTGCTGAAAGGCCGCTAGCACATCCTGCCTGATTAATGTTCGGACCTTTTGTGCCTGTTCATAATATGCCCCATAATGCCTAGCGCTTAGAACATAGGTGCCCAGCATAATACGGCGCTTTACTTCAGAACCGAAACCTGCTGAGCGGCTCTTGGCAAACATGGTATTGGAATCTTCCGCAGGCACCCGCACCCCATAGCGCACTCCATCATAACGTGCCAGACTGGAGCTGGCTTCCGCGGTGACCAAAGTCAAGTATGTGTCAATGGCGTACTCATTCGTAGCAAGGGAAATCGGTACAAGCTCTGCGCCCTGTCCTGCGAGGAACTCTAGGCTGTCGGTCACGGCACGCTCCACTTCAGGCTTAATGCCATCGCCGAAAAACTCTTCGGGAACTCCGATTTTCAAGCCTTTGATAAAGGATTCATCCCAGTCAGGCACTGGAAAGGCACGGGCATCTGCTGACGTTGCGTCCATTGCGTCGGGGGCCGCCAGCAGAGAGAACAAGATCGCTGCATCCTCTACCGTTTTGGCTAAGGGTCCAACTTGGTCAAGGGATGGAGCCAAGGCCACGACCCCATAGCGCGACACCCACCCATAGGTGGGCTTGAGTCCCACTACACCGCAAAAAGAGGCCGGCTGTCTGATCGAGCCTCCTGTATCAGTTCCAAGGGACCACGGAATCTCCCCCGCGGCCACAGCCGCGGCAGAACCTCCGCTCGAACCGCCTGACACACGTTCGTAGTCGTGAGGGTTGCGTGTGACACCATAGGCAGAGTACTCTGTGGAGGATCCCATAGCAAATTCGTCAAGATTGGTTTTGCCAACAATAGGCAAACCTGAGTTTTTCAAAGTACTCACCACTGTAGCGTCGAACAATGGAACATAGTTGGCCAGGAATCGTGAGGCACAGGTGGTTTTCAAACCCTTGGTAGAAATGTTGTCCTTAACGGCAATGGGTATGCCATCCCAGGGAGACAGGGCCATACCTTGCTGCCGCCGCAGATCAGAAGCCCTGGCCTGGGCCAGCGCACCCTCTGCATCAACGGTGATAAAGGCGTTGAGGATCGGCTCCTGTTTAGTAATCTCGCTTAAATAGTGCTCTACAACCTCTGTACTGGAGATCTGCCTGGTTTCCAATAACTGTGCTAGTTTTCTCATTCTTGTTCCTCCACAATGCGGGGAACTTTAAAGAAACCGTCTACTGCTTCAGGGGCTGCAGAGAGGGTGTCTGCCTGAGACAGACTGGCTCCAACCTCATCTTTGCGCAGCTCATGAGTGAGAGAAACAGCATGACTTGTCCCCTCTACCGCCGAGACATCCACCTGCTGCAGCTTTTTACCCGATGACAGGAAACTCGTCAAATCCTTTTGATACTGTTCGATTTCCCGATCGCTGAGTTCCAGCCTGGCCAGTTTTGCCATGCGAATTACTTCCTGGCGATCAATCAACGCTAACACCTCTCTCTTCCAAGAGTTCCAATAATTCTGCTTCCGAAAGGACAGGTATGCCCAGTTCATTGGCTTTGACAAGCTTCGATCCAGCACCGGGTCCTGCCACCAAAAAGCTGGTCTGTTTGCTTACGCTAGAGGTAACACTAGCGCCTAAACTCCGCAATAAATCTTCGATAGCAGACCTAGTAAACCCTTCTAAGCGACCGGTGACCACAAAGGTAAGACCCGCCAGGACCGGTTCCTGTTCAGGGGCGGATTCATCCGACTCTGTCGGCAAAAGACCCTGGGCCAAAAGTCCTGCTGCCAACTCTTGATTGTCCGGATCTGCGAAATAGTCGAGAATGGATTGGGCAATCTTCTCTCCCACTCCCGCAATTTGTAGAAGCTCTTCTTTACTTAATGCCATCAGGTTGGCGAAACTTTTTGTCGCAGCAGCCACCTCCCTGGCTGCTTCCGCCCCAACCAGTCGAATACCTAAGCCGAACAGTATTCGGGAAAACGGCTGTCCTTTGCTTTGTTCAATGGCTGCTAAAAGGTTTTCGGCTGATTTCTCGCCAAAGCGATCTAGACGCAGAAGGTCCTCTTTCCTTAACTTATAAAAATCCACAGGGCTTGTCACTAAGCCTGCTTCCACCAGCTGAACCACGCTGGCGGGACCGAGTCCCTCAATATCCATGGCCCCCTTGGAGGCAAAGTGAATTAACTTTTCTATGCGCTGGGCTGGGCAGCGTCCGTTCACGCAGCGGGTGACTGCTTCGCCAGGCATTCTCACCACTTTGCTGCCGCAGGCTGGACATTCGGCAGGCATTTGAAAAGACCGCTCTTGGCCCGTACGCCGTTCCGGCAGGGAGCGCACAATTTCGGGAATCACATCGCCCGCCTTCTGCAGAACAACGAAATCCCCGATGCGAATGTCCCTGTCTCTGACAATGTCTTCATTGTGCAATGTGGCCCGGCTAACCGTTGAACCCGCTACCAAAACGGGTTCAAGCTCTGCAAGGGGAGTCAGCGCCCCGGTGCGGCCCACCTGCACCCCAATGTCTACTACCTTAGTTATCACCTGCTGCGCAGGGAACTTATAAGCAGCAGCCCATCTGGGGCTCCTTGCGGTTGTGCCAAGATCTCTCTGGGCAGCCAATTCATTGACTTTAACTACAACTCCGTCTATCTCATAGGGCAGACTGTCCCGTTTGCTTTTGTTCTGCCACAAGCGAATAAAATCCAGAACCTCCGAGAAATCCCTGCACACTTTGGAGTGGGGATTGGTTCGCAAACCAAGGCGGGTCAAGTACTCCAAAGCCTCGCCCTGGGTCTTGATATCGGGCGCAGTATGTGTTCCCACACTAAAAAGGAAGATATCCAAGGGCCTGGCCGCCGTTACCTTGGGGTCGAGCTGCCGCAAGGAACCTGCTGCAGCATTTCTGGGGTTAGCAAAGACGCTTTCACCCATGCTCCTTCGCTCTTCATTCAGGATCTCAAAATCCTTGCGGTTAATAAAGACTTCGCCTCGCACATTGATGGTCACTCGTTCGTTCAGCCTTAATGGCAGGGAGCGAATTGTACGCAAGTTGAGGGTAATATCCTCGCCCACCAGACCATCTCCCCGTGTAGCGCCCCGCACGAACACTCCGTCCTCATAGTCTAGGGACACAGAAAGACCGTCAATCTTCAGCTCGCAAACATAGCTAACCGGCCCCGCAATCTGCTTGCGCACCCTTTCTTCAAAGGCCAGCAGCTCATCTTCGGAAAAAGCATTGCCCAGGCTCATCAGGGGCTGGCTATGGCTGACTGGCGAGAATTTTTCGCTAGGTGCATGGCCTACCCTTTGGGTAGGTGAATCCACGGTAATCAGTTCCGGATACTTGGCCTCTAGATCCTCTAGTTCGCGCAGGAGGCGATCATATTCTTCGTCCGCAATGCTTGGCTCATCCAAAACATAATATTTGTAGTTATGCAGCCTGATGGCCGCGCGCAACTCTTCTATCCTCTGCTGAACACGTTCCATAAACCCGCCCTCCCCACTAGATCTTCGTGATTGGTGCCAGATGCGCAATCACCGTCTTAACGCCTTTTTCTGGAAAGGCGATACTCAGCTGCAAATCTCCGCCCGAATCAGCGACAGAGACCACCATCCCATCGCCCCAAAGCTTATGGCGAATCTTATCTCCAGTTTTGTATTCGGCGTTAGCAGACGTAGTCCTAAGCTTCCTTTGAGGAAGAATGCCCCCGAGACCTGGACTGGATGCTCCTGCCTTTGTCAAGTACATATCATCAATTTCATCAACAAAAGTAGACACAGGGTTTAACTTCGTTGCACCATAGAGCGTCCGCTGCCGGCTGCAGGTTAAGAACAGGCGCTCCTGGGCTCTGGTCATGCCAACATAGGCCAGGCGCCTTTCTTCTTCAAGCTGCTCCGGTTCGAAAGATGAGCGGGAGTGGGGGAAAATGCCCTCCTCCATTCCCACCATAAACACCACGGGAAACTCTAAGCCCTTCGAGCCATGCAATGTCATCATATTCACAGCATCAGCAGCCGCATCATACGAATCCACTTCGTTAATCAACGCTACATGCTCCAAAAAGGCGCCCAAGTCTGTAGGCGAAACCTCTGCTTCAAATTGGCCGGTCACAGACAAAAACTCCTGCAGGTTCTCAATCCGAGCTAATGCTTCGCTATCCCCTTCAGACTCCAGTTCCTGCAGGTAGCCGCTTTGTTCCAATACCGACTGGGTGAGTTCGGTCACAGTAAAATCCCCGAGTTGCATACGGAACCCATCAATCAGAACTTTGAATGCCATTAACGAATTTTTAAACCGCGCCGTTAGACCGTCAACACCGTCAAGATAGGAGAGGGATGCAAACAGACTGATGCCAAATTCCTCTGCGTAAGCGCTGAGTCTGCCAACAGTTGCATCGCCCAAGCCCCTTTTGGGCACATTTACGATTCTGAGAAATGCCAAGTCATTGTCGGGATTGTGGATCAAACGCAGATAAGCTAGGAGATCTTTAATTTCCTTCCGCTCATAAAAGCGCAAACCTGCCACGATCCGATAAGGCACCCCGCGGCGCATAAATTCTTCCTCGAAGACCCTGGACAGGGCATGTGTACGATACAGAATAGTAAAGTCCCGATAGGACCGTCCAAGTTCACCCCGCAAACGGACAATCTGCTCAGCCACAAAACGTGCCTCAGCCCTTTCATCGTCTGCTTGGTGAAAAGCTACTGGTTCCCCTTCGTCGCGCTTCGTCCACAGACTCTTCTCCTTACGGGCTGTATTATTCTTAATCACTGAGTTGGCCGCCCCAAGTATAGTCTGTGTAGAACGATAGTTTTCTTCCAGCTTAACTACTTTTGCTCCTGGAAAGTCTTTTTCAAACTCGAGGATATTACGGATGTCTGCGCCGCGAAAGGCGTAAATGCTCTGGTCTTCATCTCCGACCACACAAATATTCCCCCGTTCCTGGGCCAAAAGCTTGACCAACATATACTGGGCCATATTGGTGTCCTGATATTCATCCACTAAGATGTATCTGAAGCGCTCCTGGTACTTACGTAAAAGCTCAGGATGCTCCTGTAACATCTGCACCGTCACCATGATTAGATCATCAAAATCTAAGGCATTGCTCTTTTTCAGCTTTTCCTGGTACTTAGTGTAGACTTTGGACACGACCTGCTGCCAGTAGTCGCCGCCGGAAACGGGATATTGTTCTGCCGTAATCAGCTCGTCTTTTGCCTTGCTGATACTGGCTAAAATCTGCTTGGGCGGCACCCGTTTAGGATCTAAGTTGAGCTCTTTCAGACACTCCCTCACCGCAACCAGCTGATCTGCCTGGTCAAAGATTTGAAAGTTCGGTTCATACCCGCTCAGCACAACCTCGATCCGCAGTATCCGCACACAAAATGAATGAAATGTGCCCATGAAAACTTCAGCAGCGCTAGGTCCAACTAAAGCTTCAACCCGCTCACGCATTTCCTGGGCCGCCTTATTGGTAAAAGTAACTGCGGCGATTCGATAGGGGGGCACCTGGTGTTCACTAATAAGATGGGCGATCCGTGTTGTCAACACTCTGGTTTTGCCGCTGCCTGCCCCTGCAATAACCAGGAGAGGACCTGAAACCGTTGTCACCGCTTGCCTTTGATTAGGATTTAAGTTGTCCAGATAATTCATGCTGCACTCCTCTATGTAAAAGGTTCTTTTTCTCATCCAACACTTTCTTCGGCTCATAGCCTAACGCCTGCCAGAAACCGCAAAAATCTTAGGCGTCAAGGCAAAACAAATCTAGTCCTTGAACTGGCCGACAACAAAACACCTTCCTGGCCAGAACGCCTCTGGCAGAAAGGTGTCTTCCAATTTTCTCAGTTAGTTCCCCGACAGACTGGAACGGCCTAGCAGTTCCTCCCAGATGTTTTCCAGCCTGATTCTCCGATACACAAGAAGGACTAGAAGGTGATACAGTAGGTCGCTGACTTCATAAATAAGTTCCTCGTCACCCTCATTCTTCCCGGCAATGATTACTTCTGTAGCCTCTTCACCCAGGGCTTTCAAAATCTTATCTAAACCATTTTCCATTAGGTAGTTGGTGTAAGAGCCTACCTTAGGAGAACGCCGTCTATCCTCGATTGATGCATAGAGCCATGAAAGGGCTTCCCGGTTAGGCTGCAGATCTCTCTGATCAGGACCATCGGACATGATTAGATTGTGGAAGCAGCTGAAGTTATCGGTGTCGTCATCGCAGGCACCGTGGCCGTGCTGATCAACTGTAATCAGAAGGGTGTCCCGGTCGCAGTCCGCTGTAATCCGCCTCACCTTCTGAATATTGCCTGACTCGGCCCCTTTCTTCCAGATTTCCTGGCGCTTACGACTGTAAAACCAGGTTTCACCAGTCTGCAAAGTTCGATTCAGAGCCTCTTCATTCATATAAGCCATCATCAGTACAGTGCCTTGGGTATCTTGAATTATGGCTGGCACAAGACCATTTTTGTCATATTTGATCACCGCAATACCCCCAATCTATTCCCACTCAATCGTAGCAGGCGGCTTGGAACTTATATCATAGACAACCCGATTTACTCCCCTCACTTCAGCCAGCAAGCGCTGGCTGATCTTGTCCAGCAGATCATAGGGAACCCTAACCCAGTCAGCACTCATAGCGTCTAAGCTAGTCACAAAACGCAAGGCGGCAACATATTCATAAGTGCGCTCACCATCCCTAACTCCTACAGTG
The DNA here is from genome assembly GCA_012520315.1 of Bacillota bacterium. Taxonomy (GTDB): domain Bacteria; phylum Bacillota; class Limnochordia; order Darwinibacteriales; family Darwinibacteriaceae; genus UBA5420. The sequence goes on from JAAYOM010000036.1 coordinate 30,520, forward strand.
CGCGTATCTGTCAGGACAACCAGTGCCTGCCAAATCTTCCGGTACCAGCCTGCCTGGCGAATCTCCTCCATGGCAATGGCATCAGCTTGCCTGAGAATGTCAAGTTTTTCCTGTGTGACAGCCCCGATAATGCGAATTGCCAGTCCTGGGCCTGGAAATGGATGTCTCCACAGTATCTCATGGGGCAGCCCCAGAAGCTCACCTAAGGCACGCACTTCGTCCTTAAACAGAGGGGCAAATGGCTCTACAAGTTCCAGCGCAAAATCAGCGGGCAATCCGCCCACATTGTGATGGGACTTCACTTTCTTCCCCTGGGCATTGCCGCTCTCGTAAACATCGGAGTAGAGTGTTCCCTGTACGAGAAAGGCTGCATCTCCGACTTTTGCCGCTTCTTCTTCAAAGACTCGGATAAACTCCGTACCAATTATTTTCCTTTTTTGCTCTGGATCCTCTATTCCCTGCAGTTTCTCCAGAAAGCGCTCCCTTGCGTCGACGTGAACAAGGGGAATACCAAACTGATCTTGGAAAGCAGTCACAAGCTGCTCCGTTTCCCCCGCACGCATGAGTCCATGGTCTACATAGACACAGGTGAGCTGATCCCCAACGGCCCTGTGAACTAAAACCGCAGCTACTGAAGAGTCAACTCCCCCGCTCAGCCCGCAAATGACCTTTCCTTTGCCTACCTGAGCCTTAATGTCTGCTAGAGCCTGCTCCAGGAAGCTCTGCATGCTCCACTCCCGATCCTGCCCACAAACTTCACTTAAGAAAGCCTCTAAATCTCCAGATGAAAAAATGGGCACGGCTGTTTTTTCAAGCTCCCGAAGAACATCGTCCGAAACGCCTACGGGTATAACTCCACTGGTTTTCTTCTGCAGCTCCAAACTTAAAGCGGAAGGGGGGGCAATTTCGCTATAAACCCCCAATTCACGCACCTTACGGGCTATTTGCAGGGCCTGGCCGGAGTCACCGTCGAGCACTAAAATTCTCTTCAATCCGAAGCCCCCCATTAGTTGCGTACCACGCCTATATAAGGCAGCTCTCTGTATTTATGACTAAAATCTAGGCCGTAACCTATTACAAACTCATCTGGAATAGTAAAGCCCACGTAATCCGGGACAAATTCAGTCTGCCTGCGGTCAGGTTTGTCCAGCAAGACTGCGGTTTTAATGCTGGCTGGCTTACGCGAAAGAAGCAGTTGGGACAGATACGACAGAGTCAGGCCTGAGTCGATAATATCCTCTACGATCAGAATATCCCGGCCTGCTATCGGTGTATCTAAGTCCTTGAGCAACTGCACCACACCGGAGGTCTTTGTCGCTTGTCCATAACTTGATGTCGCCATAAAATCAACTTCCAGCGGAACCGCAATCTCCCGAATCAAGTCGCTCAAAAAGATTACTGCCCCTTTTAGTATGCCCACCGCAACTAGATCCTTATCAGCGTAGTCTGAACTGATCTCTTCACCAAGTTCTTTGACACGTTTCGCTATCTCGTCCGTCCCCAGCAAAACCTCAATCTGCAAACCCAAATCACCTCCGGTTTTCGTAAATACTCCTTCGCCACGCCCTCTATATTCCCCTTGTAAATGCAGTGTTAACTTAAAAAGGGGCTGCTGCTAAGTGAACATTATACGTTCAGCTTGCAACAGCCCCGCTCCCCACACGAATTGTGAGGTTTTGTATGCTTACAACGACGGTTCGCTGTGAACCATCATCTTTGTTCTTACATCATACCGCCCATACCGCCCATGCCGCCTGCAGGCATTGGAGGTTCTTCCTCTGGCTGGTCTACGATCAGAACCTCTGTGGTCAGGATCATAGCGCCAATAGAAGCTGCATTCTGGAGAGCACTTCTGGTTACCATGGCTGGGTCAATGATACCCCGTTCGACCATGTCAACATACTCTTCAGTGAGGACATCAAAGCCTATTCCCTTTGGTTCGTGCTTAACTTTCTCTACAATGATGGCACCTTCAACACCAGCATTGTTAGCAATCATCTTCGCAGGTTCCTCTAAGGCACGGCGAATGATGGCTACACCAGTGGCCTCATCGCCTGTTAGGTTCAGGTTGTCTAAAGCGCCAAGGGCGTCAATTAACATTGTTCCGCCACCAGCTACGATACCTTCTTCCACAGCTGCGCGAGTAGCAGAAAGGGCGTCCTCAATGCGGTGCTTTTTCTCTTTGAGCTCTGTCTCTGTCGGTGCACCGACTTGAATAACAGCTACGCCGCCGGAGAGCTTTGCCAAGCGCTCTTGCAGTTTTTCGATATCATAATCAGAGGTAGACTCTTCAATCTCAGCGCGGATTTGCTGGATGCGTCCGTTAATAGACTCGGAGCTGCCGCGGCCATCGACAATGGTGGTGTCTTCCTTCGTTACAATCACCTGGCGAGCCTGACCTAGCATTTCGAGGGTGGTGTTCTCGAGTTTGAGTCCGACCTCTTCGCTCACTACCTGACCGCCGGTCACTACTGCAATGTCTTCGAGCATAGCTTTACGTCTGTCGCCAAAGCCAGGAGCTTTAACAGCAACGACTTGGAGCGTGCCTCTGAGTTTGTTGAGCACCAAAGTGGCTAATGCTTCTGCTTCAACGTCTTCTGCAATAATCAAGAGAGGTTTGCCGGTCTGCATGGTCTTTTCCAAGACAGGCAGGATGTCAGCAATGGCGCTGATTTTGCGGTCTGTAATTAGGATATAGGCATCGTCCAGGCTTGCTTCCATACGGTCTGTATCGGTCACCATATAGTGAGAAACATAGCCGCGATCAAACTGCATGCCCTCTACCACATCGAGAGTGGTACCGATGGTGTTGGATTCTTCAACAGTGATCACACCGTCTTTGCCAACCTTCTCCATTGCATCTGCAATCAGGTCGCCGATTTGGGTGTCACCAGCGGAAATAGAGGCTACCTGAGAAATAGCATCTCTGGTTTCGACTGGTTTGGCAGTGGCTTTGATTTCCGCAACTACCGCCTCTACTGCTTTCTCGATGCCACGCTTGATGAAAATTGGGTTAGCACCTGCGGCTACATTTTTCAGGCCCTCTCTCACAATGGCCTGGGCCAGTACGGTACCCGTTGTTGTGCCGTCACCGGCAATATCGTTGGTCTTGGTAGCCACTTCTTTAACCAGTTGGGCGCCAAGATCCTCAAATGCATCCTCCAGTTCGATCTCCCGGGCAATTGTTACACCGTCATTGGTGATGGTGGGAGAACCATAAGATTTCTCAATAACAACATTACGTCCCTTAGGTCCTAGCGTAATTTTCACAGCGTCAGCTAGGGTGTTTACACCTTTTTCTAACTTCTTCCGGGCGTCTTCCCGAAAAAGCAAATCTTTAGCCATGTTCAGTCCCCTTCCTCGTATTGTTATCCAATAATTGCCAGCAGATCAGATTCTCTGAGAATAAGTAGTTCTTCGCCGCCATGCTTGACTTCAGTCCCGGCATACTTAGCAAATAAAACGGTGTCTCCCTCTTTTACGCTCATGGGCATCAGTTTCCCGTCTTCACCGTATTTGCCAGGCCCCACAGCCAAAATTTTGCCCTGCTGCGGTTTCTCTTTAGCGGTATCTGGCAAGACGATTCCGCTTGCTGTTTTTTCTTCAGCTTCCAGAACTTTCAGCACTACGCGATCTCCTAAAGGTTTAATGTTCAACTACGTGTACCTCCTTCAAATACTCTCTTGTTAGCACTCATTGATGGTGAGTGCTAAATCTATACCATATATTAATCAACCGCCCCAGCATTTGCAAGTCTCTCCACAGTGCAAAAATTGGAATAGTTGGTTGATTTCGGCCAAAATCTCAGATTATGTTCCCAATACTAGCGTTACCTCGCTAAACCACCCCAACCTGATTCCTGGTTCCAGACAACCACGCCCGAACTGCAGTTTAGCTCAAGGCAGAACTCTAGATCCGCATGGAGTCCAAGGCTGGTCAGGCGCTGTCCATGGAGACTCTGTCTTAGCTCTTCCCGAGGTATCCCTTCGTAGATCAAAAGTGCGCTCTTGGCACCATCCCCAAGCTCCCCAGGCTGCAGCATGCTGAGGATCAGGCCTGCACACCAGGTATCTTCTAAGGAGAAGGTTCCCTTAAGTCCGGCCGGCAATAGAATCACATCGTTACCCTGCTCCAGGACATACTCAGCGACTGCTTGCGCCGAACGGAGACAAGCCAAGACTACTTCCCGGGAACCTTTGGCGCCATGAATCGCCGCGGTTCCGTTGGTGGTTGTGCAAACCAGGTCACCTCCGGAATATTCCTTTCCATAATGCTCCAGGGGCGAGTTGCCAAAGTCAAAACCGGGGATTCTCAAAGCCTGCCTTTCCCCGGCCAAAAGATAGTTGGGTTGAGCCCCTTTCAGGGCCCAGGCTTCCTCCACATCAGTAACGGGAAAAAACCTGTCCATCCCAGCCTCAAGGGCGGTCAGGACAGTAGTGGTAAAGCGAAAGACGTCAATTACAACGGCAGTCTTGCCTGCCAACTCATGCAGGCCAAACTCAGCTGGACTCAAAATCACTTCTGCTCGCATAACATCACCCTAGTTGTCGCCTAAGCGTAAATTCGCAACTGCATTTAAGGAGTTGTCACTTCGCCTGCCGGCAAGATAGCTAAAATAACCAGCGCTGCCAATCATAGCTGCATTATCAGTACACAAGTGCACAGGCGGGTAGAGGAGCTCCATACCCCTTTTTTCCGCTTCTTCCCGTACATGGTTTCTAAAGGTGGCATTAGCAGCTACCCCACCGGATAACACTACCTGATCCACTCCATGTCCTTCTGCTGCCAGCATGAGTTTTTGAGTCAGCACATCAATAATTGCCCATTGAAAACTGGCCGCGAAATCAGGCAGATTCACTTCTTCCCCTTTTTGCTTGGCTTCGTTCAAGAAGTTAAGGGCCGCGGTTTTCAAGCCGCTGAAAGAAAAGTCAAAGTTGTCCTTTTCCAAAAGACCCCTGGGGAAAGAGACAGCCTTAGGATTCCCCCCCTGGGCCAGCTTTTCAATCTGGGGTCCGCCTGGGTAAGGCAGACCAAGGACACGGGCTACCTTGTCAAAGGCTTCCCCCGCAGCATCGTCTCTGGTGCGCCCGAGAATGTCATACTCCCCAAGGCGTGGAATCAGGAGCAGATCTGTATGACCGCCTGAAACCGTCAAACATACAAGCGGAGCCTTCACCTCTTGACCGCCCAAAAGGTTTGCATAGATATGCCCTTCAATATGATTGACGCCGACCAGGGGAATACCTGTGGCAAAAGCCAGCGCTTTCGCGGCAGCCACTCCCACCAGCAAACTGCCTACTAGTCCTGGACCATAGGCGACTGCGATCACTTCAATATCGGCCAGGGTGACCCCAGCCTCTGCCAGTGCTTCGTTAATGACCGGAAACATGGCTTCAATGTGGTGCCTTGAGGCGATCTCGGGGACCACTCCCCCATATTTTTGATGAATATCGATTTGCGACAAAACAATGTTCGATAGAATCTGTGTACCGTCTTTGATGACGGCAGCTGCTGTTTCGTCACAGCTAGTTTCAATTCCCAGTGTTAGTCCGCTGTGCACCTAATTCCCTCCACATGATCAAAGCATCTTCTTTATCGTCCTGATAATACTCCTTGCGAATTCCGTTCGGAACAAAGCCTAGCTTGGTATAGAGTGCCTGGGCACCGTAATTTGTCACCCTGACTTCCAAGGTCATGGCAGTCACTCCGCGTTTTACCGCCTCCACGGTAAGTACGTCCATCAAACCCTGTCCTATCCCCTGGCGCCGGAAATTCGGATCAACCGCGATATTGGTAATATGCCCCTCATCTAAAATAATCCAAATACCGGCATAGCCCACAATACGTTCGCCTACTGCAGCCACAATGTAAATGGCATTATCGTTGCGGGTAAGCTCGCTGACAAAGATACTCCTGGACCAAGGAGTAGGAAAGCATTTGCCCTCAACGAGCTGGATCTGGGGAATATCTTCTACCGTCATCGTGCGGTAAATTACGCTTGCTCCTTCCATCTACGTTCCGCCTCCGTTTGACGCATGTATGTGGGGTTCAAGGTAAAGGCATCGCTTTGTTCACCGGCTAAGAACTTCTGACGACCCAAATGTGCCACAGAACTTGGGCGCAGCACACTCAAAGCTGCAGGAACTGAGGATTGAATTTGCTCAGCATATTGAATTGCTCCATCGCCGACAAAAAGGTGCTGTTCCTCAGGTTTCCCACTGTCCCGGCACCACTTTAAAACAGCCTGAAGTGAATCATAGGAGGGCTCATTTACTGCTGCGCCTCCTTGGAACGCCTGCCAAAAGACATGCTCGCGCCTGGCGTCAACCAGGGCAATCACAAGGCCTGGAAAATACTTAAACTGCCAACCATAACCTTCCAGGGTGGTGACACCGACTGCTGGAATTTTCAGTGCGTAGCTCAACCCCTTAGCGGTAGCCACACCAATACGCAGCCCGGTAAAGGAACCAGGCCCCGTCACAACACTGAGTAAATTCAATTCGTCTACACTGATGCCTCCATCGGCCAGAAGCCTTTCCAGTGCAGGCAGCAGCCTTTCAGAATGGGTGGTGCGAATGTTTAAGACCGATTCGCCCACAAGCTCCTCTCCTTTAAGAAGCGCTACGCCACCGGTCATGGTGGAAGTATCTATACCTAAGACGTACAAGGAAAAAGCCCCCTCAATTGTTCTTCAACTTGCCTGCCTCGCCCACCGCGGCCTGTGACAGTGAGCTTTCGCTCCTCTGTACCGAGGCTCTCCAGTTCTATATCGAGGCGCTCCTCCGGCAAATGATGCCGGAAGAGATCTCCCCACTCCACAACAGTAACTCCTGCACCGTAGAAGTATTCTTCATAGCCAACCTGCTCTAAGTCAAGATCACTTTCCAGGCGGTACAGGTCAAAATGATAGAGAGGGAACTTTGTTCCCTCATACTCATTGATAATGGAAAAAGTGGGGCTTGTGACAGCTCCGGGGTCAATGCCCAGACCTTGGCCAATGCCCTTAACCAGCAGGGTTTTACCTGCACCAAGTGTACCGTTGAGGTTCACCAAATCGCCAGGCAGCAGGCATTGGCTTAAGATTTGGCCTATCTTCACAGTCTCTTCGGGGCTGGTTGATGTTAACTCTAGCAATGTTTTTTCCTCCTTGGCAATTTAGCGTTGATACACTACTTCGCCATGGATCAAGACCTGTTCCACCTGTGATTGAATATCAAGGGGATCTCCACTCCATACAGCCACATCTGCCATTTTTCCTACTTCCAGGGAACCATAACGGTCGTCAATGCCCAAAACGGCAGCTGGATTGATGGTAATAGCCTTGAGGGCCTCTTCATAGGGCAACCCGGCTTTCACCGCATAACCTGCTACCGTCGGCAAGTAACCGACCGGCACTACAGGATGATCCATCGTAATTGTCACCGGAACGCCAGCTTCCCACAGCACTCTAAGTGTATTAAAGGAAAGCTCCTGCAGCTCAACTTTAGAGCGATTACTGAGAGTTGGTCCCACAATCGCCCATACGCCGGCCTCTTTCAGCTCTTTTGTAATCTTATGACCTTCTGTACAGTGCTCTATACTGATGTCCAAATTAAACTCCTTGGCAATTCTGAGTGCTGTCATAATGTCATCAGCCCGATGGGCATGGGCCCTGACAGGCAGCTCACGTTTTAAAGCTCTGGCCAGAACTTCCAGCTTCAGATCCCGTTCTGGTTTCTTGTCGGGATCTGCTTTAGCTTGTTCCATTTTGGCTATGTAATTCTGGGCCTTAACAAGATTGTCGCGCAAAAGTGCGGCAGTGGCCATTCTGGTGGAAGGTGACTTTTTCTGGCCGGAATACACCCGTTTGGGGTTTTCACCAAAGGCCACCTTCAGTCCGCCGTCTTCTTTGATGATCATTTCTTCTACAGTATTACCATAAAGATGGACAACTACGCCTTGTCCGCCCACAACGTTAGCGCTGCCGGGCAGAACACACATGGCAGTAACGCCTGACCTCAACGCTTCAGAGATTCCGTCTTCGTGAGGATTAATCGCATCTAAGGCCCTCATATGGGGGGTGATCGGATCTGTCATCTCGTTGCCATCCGACCCTTCGAAACCTAACCCCTCTTCATAGACACCTGCGTGTCCGTGGGCATCAATCATGCCCGGCATTACAATCTTGCCGGTGCCGTCAATGACGGCGGCATTTTCCGGTATGTCAAACTCACCTACTCCGGCAATTTTCCCCTGATCGTCAATGAGTAAAGAACCTTGCTTGATTCCATCGGTGATAGTGTACAGTGTTGCATTCTTAATAACTAGCAAAATATCGCCCCCTCAATTTGCAGTAAACGTCAAATCATGCCAAGCCATTCAGCAGAATGCTTTGCATTCATTACATAACTTTCATGTTCACCGCAGAGGGGCACAAATCCTGCCTAATTGCTAGCTCTTAGCTGCCGCCTGAATAAAATGTTGGAAGATCCGGCCAGCCACAGGATAGTGCTCGACCATCAGTTCAGGATGCCATTGAACACCTAGCACAAAACGGTGGTCAGTGCTTTCCACAGCCTCAATGATCCCATCTGGGGCAGATGCTACAATGCGGAGGCCATGGCCTACTTTAGCAATAGCTTGGTGGTGATAGGAGTTGACACGCTTGGGATCTGTTCCCCAGATCCTGCCTAACAGGCTGGCCGCCTGGACCGAAATATCATGGGTAGCGTACCATTTTGGTGCTTCCTGCCTGTGCTTAAGGGGCCCCTCAATTTGCGAGGGTATATCCTGAATCAGGGTCCCTCCCAAAGCTACATTCAATACCTGGCAGCCCCTGCAGATTGCCAGAATGGGAAGATTCCGCTCCAGGGCAAAACCTGCTGCCCACAAATCAAGTTCATCCCAGTGAGGATCAATGTCGCCGCACTGTACAGTGGGGTATTCACCATAGCGGTTCGGATCTACATCGTTTCCCCCTGGCAGCATAATACCGTCCAAGCCTGCAAGGATGCGGAAAACTTGCTCCTTGGGCTGGTACGGTATGAGAATGGGGATTCCCCCTGCTTTAACAACTGCTTCGATGTAGGTTGTGTACACGAAGTATTGATCTCTTTTTTCCCTGACATGGGCACAGAGTAAACCAATCATTGGCTGCCCCATCTAAACCCCTCCTTGTTATGACAAAAAACACCCATGAAATGAGTGCTTATACCAAACTTAGACCTTGGCCAGCCCCAGGCTGATCTGGAGCGCTTCATCAATCTTGCTCATGGTGTCCTCATCAAGGTGAGCAACCTTTTCCTTCAGTCGCCGCTTATCAATAGTGCGAATCTGTTCCAAGAGAATAACTGAGTCC
>JAAYOM010000037.1 GCA_012520315.1 Bacillota bacterium
ACCCGTCTCTTAGCATTTGAAGCAGGTGAAATTGATATCTATCAAGGCGGGGTTGTGGCACAGGAAATTGACCGCCTCGAAGCTGATCCCAACTATGTCGTGCAAAGAACACCTGGCACCGGTTATAACTACCTGGGTTTCAATACGCGGGTCGGTGCACTGTCTGATGTACGGGTGCGGCAGGCTGTCAGCTACTTGATTAACCGTGAAGGCATTGTAGCCAATGTCTTAAATGGCATCGGCCAGCCAGGTATTGGACCCGTATCGATGTCGCTGCCTTGGTTCAACGAGAATCTGCACCGCTACGAGTACAGTGTGGAAAAGGCACAGGAACTGCTCGCCGAAGCAGGTTACCAGCCTGGCGATATAAGCCTGAGGCTCTACACCAATGAAAACCCTGACCGAATTAGGATAGCCGAAATTCTCCAGTATGAATGTCAACGGGCCGGTATTAACGTCGAGGTGTTTATTGAAGAATGGGGAGCCTATCTCGCCAGAGTTCAAGAAACCGACGACTTTGACATCTTCATTCTCGGCTGGTCTGGTCAGCTTGACCCTGATCGGGCCATGTACCGCCAGTTCCACACCAACGGATCCAACAATTATGGCAAGTATTCCAATGAGCGCGTCGACTACCTCCTGGAGCGGGGGCGGATGGTTCCGCAGGAATCCCAGGAATCTCTAGATGTCTACCGTGAAGCTCAAGAGATTGTAGTACGTGAGGTTCCCTACGGCTTTATCAACTACACAGAGGAAGTCGGTCTCCATCACCCCTACATTGGCAATTGGCAGGCTCATCCCTATGGGGCAGCCGCATGGCAAGATGTCCAGCTCATGACGAAGAATAAGTAGCAGATCTGCAGGAGCAAATCTCCTAGGATGCCAGGCATTTTGCCTGGTGTCCTAGATTAATAGATACGGACCGATTTCGGTAAAGGAGTAGACTGCTATGTTCCGCTATTTGATCCGTCGCCTTCTGCAGATGATTCCTCTTTTAATCGGTGTTTCCATCATAGTCTTCCTCCTAGTCCACTTGTCCCCTGGAGACCCCGTCCGCATGCTGCTAGGGGAGGAGGCAACCCAGGAAGATGTGGAGCGGCTGCACGCTGTCTATGGCTTTGACAAGCCCCTTCCAGTACAGTATTTTCGCTGGCTAACCAGGGCGGTACGGGGAGATTTGGGTATGTCTATACGCCAAACCATGCCCGTCAGCACATTGATTGCCGAACGGCTCGGTGCCACACTCGAGCTGGCCGTTTTTTCTGTCCTGATCGCGATCTTGTTAGGTATTCCCTTAGGGCTTTTTGCCTCCACCCGCAGAGGGTCGCTGGGGGATTATCTGACTATGGTCGTTGCGTTAATGGGAGTGTCTATGCCCAGTTTTTGGCTCGGACTGGTCCTGCTCTCCCATGTCGCCCTGCATGTGAGCTGGCTTCCCATGTTTGGCCGCAATGCTTCCATCGCCATTGGGCTTTACACATTCCTGACCCAATTCAAAGCAGGAGAACTGATTACTGCTCTGCGGTATATCTTACTGCCAGCCGCTGCACTCGGCGTCAGTATGATGGCAATTATTGCCAGGCTCACTCGCTCCAGCATGCTGGAGGTTTTGAGTAAGGACTACATTAGAACTGCCCGGGCCAAGGGGTTAAAGGGCAGCGTTGTAGTAGTGAAACACGCCCTGCGCAATGCCTTACTTCCTGTTATAACCGTGGTTGGCATCCAGTTCGGTTCTATGCTCGGCGGCGCGGTAGTAACGGAAACCGTCTTTGCCTGGCCCGGCGTAGGCAGACTGGTGATCAACGCCATTACTCAGCGGGACTTTCCCCTGGTGCAAGGGGGAGTGTTAATGATGGCTGTCATTTTTACCGTAGTCAACCTTGTGGTAGATATTTGCTACGCCTTTGTGAATCCAAGGATCCGCTACGAATGAGGAGGCACATCGATGAGGTATTTGCTCCGAAGCAAGAGCGCTCTCACAGGACTTATGCTAATCGGTATCTTGATTTTGGTGGCGATCTTTGCGGATCTGCTGGCCCCCCATGATCCTTATGAAATGGATATCTGGAACAGCTATCATGCCCCTGACGGTGTGGGAGGCGAATACATCTTGGGAACAGATGATATGGGTCGAGATGTTTTGAGCCGCATCCTCGTAGGCTCTAGGATTTCACTGCTGATTGCCGTCACTGCAACTGGTGTTTCCCTTGTCTTTGGGGTAATCCTCGGTGCCATTGCTGGCTATGCCGGCGGCCCAGTGGATGCTCTAATAATGAGAATTATGGATTTAATACTGGCCTTCCCGTCTATTCTCTTGGCAATAGCCATTGTGGCCACCTTAGGCCCTGGGGTGATCAATGCCATGTTTGCCGTAGCCATTGTACGCATTCCTGCTATGACCAGAGTAACCAGAAGCATGGTCTTGGGGCTGAAGGAAGAAGAGTTTGTCATGGCAGGCCATGCCCTGGGGCTTACCAACCGCAGGATTTTGTTTCGCCACATTTTGATCAACAGTTTTGCACCGATTTTGGTGGTGGCGTCCCTCAACATGGGAACCGCAATTACCACTGAAGCAACACTTAGTTTTCTCGGACTGGGGGCCCAGCCTCCGGTCATAAGCTGGGGTCGTATGCTCGCCCTGGGCAGGGAGGCTATACGCACCGCTCCCCATTTAACGCTCTATCCAGGTCTTGCCATTGTTTTCACCGTCCTTGGTTTCAACCTTCTGGGGGATGGACTGCGTGACATTGGAGACCCTGCCCTCAGGGGACAAAAGTAGGTGTCGACACCTCAGCCCTTCTCAAGGGCTTTTTTTCTTAGCCAATTTACTTAGGGGCTGCTTCCTGATACGATAGTAGATAAAGCTTGAGATTGAACGAAGGATGACATAGTTATGAAGAAAATAGTCCTTGGTATACTAGCCCATGTGGATGCGGGCAAGACCACTTTGTCAGAGGGCATGCTTTATCTCAGCGGCAAGACGGCTCGCCTTGGCAGGGTGGATAACAAAGACGCCTATCTTGATACCCATGAACTGGAGAGGGAGCGGGGAATTACCATTTTCGCAAAGCAGGCTGTATTTGAACTCGGGGAAACAGAGATAACTTTGCTTGACACCCCCGGTCATGTGGATTTTTCGGCAGAAATGGAGCGAACGCTACAGGTAATAGATTATGCCATTTTAGTAATCAGCGGCGCCGATGGTGTGCAAGGCCACACCGCAACACTCTGGCGTTTGCTGCGTATGTACAGGGTTCCGGTTTTTCTTTTCGTCAACAAAATGGATCAACCGGGCACCGACAGGATCCAGCTCCTCGCTGAACTGAAGAGTCAGTTGAGCGAGGAGATAGTGGATTTTGGGGGCCGGGATGACGAGTTCTTCGAGGAACTGGCCATGTGTGATGAAACACTGATGGAAGCCTATTTTGATACCGGAAAAATCGAGACAGCTCTCTTGCGGCAGGCGATTTGCCAGCGCAAAGTGTTCCCCTGTTTTTTTGGCTCTGCCCTGAAGTTAGAGGGCGTAGATATGCTGCTGGAAAGCATTGCAGACTTGACACAAACTGCTTTGCATCCTGCTAGCTTTGGCGCGAAGGTGTTTAAGGTGTCCAGAGATGATCAAGGACAGCGCCTGACCCACCTGAAAATTACCGGCGGCAGGCTCCAAGTGAGGGATGCGGTCAGTAACGGAGATTGGACGGAGAAAGTAAATCAGATTCGCATTTATTCAGGTGGGAAGTATCATACAGCAGAATTTGCTGAAGCCGGCTCGGTTTGCGCGGTTACAGGATTAAGCCTCGCCATGCCAGGAGACGGCTTAGGGTTTGAAGGCAGTTCATTGCGACCTGTCTTAGAACCGGTGCTTTCTTATAAGATCACCTTGCCTGAAGGCGAAGACCAGCGACTGTTCTTGCTTAAACTCCGGGAGCTGGAAGAAGAAGTGCCTGAACTTCAAATTGTCTGGAATGAAAAGCTGCAGGAAATCCAGGCACAGGTCATGGGCGATGTGCAGGTTGAAATCCTCCAGAGTTTGATCTTGAACCGTTTTGACGTAGAGGTTTCTTTTGATGCAGGCCAGGTTTTGTATAAAGAAACCATCACCAATGCAGTGGAGGGCGTCGGGCACTTTGAGCCTCTGAGGCATTATGCCGAAGTTCACCTTCTCTTAGAACCGGGGGAGCGAGGTAGTGGTCTGCACTTTGCCCTAAAGTGCAGTGAAGACGTTTTAGCCAAGAACTGGCAGCGTTTGATCCTGTCTCATCTGCAGGAAAAGCGTCATAGGGGAGTCCTCACAGGATCGGAGATCACAGATCTAAAGATTTCCCTCGTTTCCGGACGAGCCCATAAGACCCATACCGACGGAGGCGATTTTCGTGAAGCCACCTACCGGGCTGTGCGTCAGGGCTTGAAAGAAGCTGAATCTATTCTTCTGGAACCCTACTACAGTTTCAGGTTGGAAGTCCCAGAAGCTGGTGTAGGGAGAGCTATTACAGACCTGGAACGAATGGAGGCAGATTGGGAGATCGCCGCGACCACTGACAGCGGTACAGTTCTGGTGGGGACTGCGCCCGTGGTCACAATGCGTAATTACCACCAGGAAGTAGCGAGCTTTACCAAGGGGTTAGGCAGACTTTCCCTCCGTTTAGCGGGTTATAAGCGTTGCCACAATGAAAGGGAAGTCATAGCAAGTATCGGCTACGACTCCGAAAGGGATGTGGATAATCCTACCGGTTCGATTTTTTGCTCACAGGGTGCAGGGTTTTATGTTCCCTGGGATCAGGTTAAGGACTATATGCATCTGGAAAGTGTTGTAAAAACACCCGAACCGGATCAATCCCCTTTGCACCTGCCTTGGCAGGATGGGGGAGGGGAGTTTGGGGATGATGAGTACAGATTCCTAAATACAACGGGCAATATCGGGAAACGCTCCGGCTGGAATCGCAGGAAGCAGGCAGCAGAACCTGGGCAAAGGCCGCAAAAGTATCTGCCTCCTGAGCCCCGGGAAACTTACCTTCTCGTCGACGGTTATAATGTAATTCATGCCTGGCCTGAGCTGAAAGAATTGGCCATTGACAGCATGGATGCGGCCAGAATGAAGCTCCTGGATGTCCTCAGCAGCTACCAGGGGATCAAGAATTGGCAGATTATTGCCGTCTTTGACGCTTACTCCGTTCCAGGGAATCTCGAAAAGAAGATGACCTACCATAATATAAATGTAGTGTTCACCAAAGAAGCCCAAACTGCTGATGAGTATATTGAGAAGTTTGCCTACGACCACCAGCAGAAACACAACATCGTCGTGGCAACTTCAGATGCTTTGCAGCAGGTAATTATCCGTACGGTGGGCAGTTCTCTGTTGTCCGCAAGGGAATTGAAGGAAGATATAGATGCCGTCCATGAAATTGCCAGGCGATCCTATGAAGCAAGTCAGCGCCAACGCCGAACCAGTCTTGAAGATACGCTGCCCACTGATGTTAAAGAGAAAATGGATGACCTAACTTAATCAAGCTGCACAGAGAGATTGCGAATTTGATTGTACAGTGCGCTTTTGTGCTGGCCCTGCAACACTTTAGGCTGGACGCCGAAGATATAGGCCGGTATTATCCTCATTTCTAAAGGCCCTTGTTTAGCTATGGTGAACTCTAGAAGCATTGTCTCCCAGGTTTTGGGAAGATTGAGGTCGAAGACGAAATTACCTAGACTATAGGCAATTATTCCTTCTTTATAAAATTCAATGCCCTGCAGCACATGGGGATGGTGCCCTAAGACCAGATCCGCACCGGCGTCAATTGCTGCCCTGCCCAATCTTTTCTGCTCAGGGGTGGGCTCGCGGGTGTACTCCTTTCCCCAGTGAATTGTGACGACGATGCAGTCCACAAAGTCCCGCAGCTTACCTATATCTTCCACAATGAGCTCCAGTTCTGCCGGGGCCACCCCTGGCTCATCCTCGGTGCCCTTCCAACTAATTGGTTCTCTAGCATGCACAAACCACATCTCAGTATAGGCCAAGAAGCCTATGCTTACGCCGTTAACCTCCTTAATCAGGGGCGCTCTGGCCTCGAAGATATCCCGACCTGCACCGACCCAGGCTATTCCGTGTTCGTCCAACAGCCTTATCGTCTCAAACATACCTGCGTGATGATAGTCCAAAGAGTGATTATTGGCCAAAGACAGAACGTCAAAACCGGCATAAGTCACCCCATTAACTGCCTCAGGCGGGGCCTGGAACATGTTGATAAAATGTCCCTTATCTCCTATGGGCGATTCTAGATTTGCGAAGGCTAAGTCTGCTTGGCGAATGAGGGGAGCAACTTCCTCAAAGATATGCTCCCATCCCTTCTGCAATCCCTCTTTCTTCACATCCCGGTCAAGCATAATGTCGCCTGCAGCCAAGAGGGTAAACTGCTCCAAAGAGAAATCTCCATAGATAACATATGGGTCTTCATAACCTATGTGGCGGTCTTTCCACTGTTCCAGCCAGTTTCGCTCTAAGCGGCTTAAGAAAAGGGGACGAGTGAGGGAGTCGTACCCTTCGGCGAGGGAGAGGACACGGATCGCGGGCACACGATCTTGGCAGGGAATGACCCCGATTTTTCCCTGTCCGGCACGGAGCTGTTCAATAACACTTGTTGATGATGCATAGTGAACGAGACTGTCAGACCAAGGGAAACCAGGCAGGGCAAGGGTATCAGAGACAAGTACATTGCCTGGATCGGTGTTGATTAGCCTGCGCAGCTCCTCTTTGGTAATTTCGCTCGCCCGATCGAAAAAGGGTACAACAATGACTGGTTGAAGCTCTCCGATAGAGGTGCTCACCAGGCCAGGGGTCGCGTCGTCTAGCTCGAGCACATACTCTATTTTGCCCTCTGCTAATTGCGAAAGAAGTTCAAGTGAGGATTCCAGCCTGGTGCCGCCCACTTGCCCGGATGCAAATAGCTTGTGAATAAGTGCGTCGGACAATCCATCCAGGCCGATTGTAGGTGGAGGGTAAGGGTCATTCAGCCAAGAGTACAGCCAAATGCACGCTACTAATAACAGCAGGAAAATGAGGAGAATTAATAGGAAGAACCAGGTTTTAGGCCGTCTAACCACCACAACAAACATAAAATTCGCCTCCTGGCTATCTATACGCCGCGCATGCGGCCGTAATTCACAGTGAGGGCGCAGGATTTAGATTCAGATGCGAGAAGTTGTCAGAATGAAACGGGGTGACAGTTATGGAAGTGACAGTGACGGAGTACAATCCAGACTGGCCGGATCTCTTTAGTGCGGAGGCAGCTGAGCTGAGCAGAGTCTTTGGAGATCAGCTCCTGCAGATCCATCATATAGGGTCAACGTCTGTTCCGGGTCTCAAAGCCAAGCCCATTATTGATATAATGCCGGTCGTTAAGGACATCCGAGCTGTGGATGAACTTAATGACAGGATGGAGGAGCTTGGCTACGAAGCTATGGGCGAGTTTGGCATTCCCGGGCGAAGATATTTCCGCAAGGGAGGGGACCGGAGGACTCATCAGGTGCACGTCTTTGAAACTGGCAGTCCCAATATCCGCAGGCATCTTGCCTTTCGGGACTTCCTTCGGGCTCACCCAGAAGAGGCCAGGAATTACGGCGAGCTGAAAGCAGCTTTGGCCCAGCTGTATCCAAATGACATACAAGGGTACATGGCTGGCAAACATGGTTACATTCAGCGGGTGGAAGCTGAAGCCCTTAGCTGGTGCGTCAACCATGGGACTGGTGGTCTGAACAGGTAGAAAAATGGTGCAATTCATGTTATAATAACAGATATGTTACTAGAAGAGGAGATGAATATGGACGAACCGCCGGATCGAAGTTACTATGTGCGCGCTCAGTTGCTCATGGGGATTACGGTGTCGACTATGTTTAGGCAAATACGGATATTATCTTTGCGTTCATTAGCTGAAACCGCCGATACTGTACCCTCCGTTTACCAGCTCTGCTGATACAGATGTAATCGACAGACATATTAAATGGGGGGGATTTATATAAATGGACGGAAGTAGTATAACACTGGTTTTTTCCTTAGGTATACTGCTCATGATGTCGGCATTCTTTTCAGCGACAGAGACGGCTTTTACATCGTTCAATTCGGTTAGGCTCAAGAATGCAAGTTCTAACGGGGACAAAAAAGCAACCTTGGTTTTGAAACTTGCGGAAGACTTTGATCGGGTCTTAACTACGCTGCTAATTGGCAATAATATTGTCAATATCACTGCAGCTTCCTTAGGAACGGTGATTTTTACGCGCAGTCTTGGGGATATAGGGGTAACAGTCTCCACGGCGGTCGTTACCATTTTAGTATTGATTTTCGGTGAGATTTTCCCGAAGTCATTTGCCAAAGAGTCAGCAGACAGGTTCGTTATGCTGGTTGCTCCGGTTGTGAGGGTGTTGATGGTGATCTTTGCGCCAATCAGCCACTTTTTTGCCTGGTTGAAATCTCAGATTTCTAAGCGGATCAATGTTCAGGAAGAACAAGGCATCACTGAAGAAGAACTGCTGACAATTGTGGAGGAAGCCCAAATTGAAGGCGGCATCAACGAACAGGAAGGAGAGCTCATTCGCAGCGTGATTGAGTTTGACGACCTTGAAGTGGGTGACATTGTTACTCCCCGGGTTGATGTAGTTGCTGTTCCAGATAATGCCACAACTGACGAAGTGTTAAATGTGTTTCGTGAATCGGGTTTTTCAAGAATTCCCGTCTATCAAGGCTCCATTGATGAAATTGTGGGGATTATCAACCAGAAGGACTTTCATAACCTAAAAGATCCAGAACAGCCCATTCTCAGTATTATGAAACCAGCGATCTTTGTCGCACCTTCAATGAAACTCTCTACCCTGATGAGCCACTTGCAGCAGGCCAAGTCACATCTTGCTGTAGTAACCGATGAATACGGCGGAACATTGGGCATTGTCACGATGGAAGACATCATTGAGGAGTTAGTGGGAGAGATTTGGGATGAACATGACGAGGTCGTGGAAGAAATAGAGGAACTGGCAGACAATGAGTACAGGGTGATGGCCAGTGCTAACTTGGAGAAGGTCCTTCGTATGCTGGACATTGAAGGTGATGAGTTTGACGCAACAACCGTCGGGGGCTGGGCCATAGAGGAACTGGGCCGCGTCCCGCAGGAAGGGGATCATTTTGAGTTCCAGAATCTATCTGTGACTGTCTCTAAGACAAATGCGAGACGGGTTTTGGAAACAATCATCCGCATCAATGAGGTTCCCTTGGATGAAGAAGAAGTAAGCTGATGCTCCGGACTTTCCTGCCACGAACACCTACTCATATCTATCATTGCCTTAGAGACGATCATCCAGATTAGTGGATGATCGTTTTCAATAGCGCATTGATTCTGAAGTTTTAGCTGGAATTCTCGCACTGGGAACAATTGGCAGAATAGAAGGGTGAAATCTGGTTATGATACTAGCAAGGGATTGGTCGGTACGGTGTTGTTGCCAGAAGCAACATTCACTCACGTTTCATTTCGTGCGAAGCAAGTGTTTTGGTGCCTAGATTCAATCCCTGCCAGAGACTGTTCGGAGCAGATTGAAAACCCGCTTCGTTCAGTCTCTCTTTTTGCGGTTTTTACAAACCACGCCCTGCAGGATCGCGCAAACATTAACAATTATCTCCATCGCCAATGTTCATTGTGTGATATGATGGTCGTGGTGATGTTCCTCTTGTTTTGTCTGTGCCAAGGGTTCATTACTTGTTTGGTTATGGGCACGACTATAATAGGTCAACATCATTTACGAGAAGAGGAATCATTACAATGTCAGCATTTAAGCAACTGGGCCTCAGTACTGAAACACTGCAGGCTATTAGCAAACTTGGCTTCGAGGAGCCTACCCCTATTCAAAAAAAGGCAATCCCTGCAGCCCTTTCCGGTGCCGATGTGATCGGCCAAGCGCCTACAGGTACTGGAAAAACGGCTGCCTTCGGATTGCCCATGATTGAGAGAATTACGCCTGAAAGCAGCCACATCCAGGGCTTAGTTTTGGTGCCAACAAGAGAACTGGCAATTCAGGTGGCAGAGGAACTGAACAAAATTGGAGAGTATCGGCGGGTACATACCCTGCCCATTTATGGCGGGCAAGATATGGCGAGGCAGATCAAGCTCCTTAAGAAGCGACCACAGATAGTGGTGGGTACACCTGGGCGATTGATGGATCATATGCGCAGAAGGACAATTCGCCTTGAGAATATCGCTACGGTGGTGTTAGATGAAGCCGACGAAATGCTCAACATGGGGTTTGTTGATGATATCAAGTTCATCCTGGGCGATATCCCCAAAGAACGGCAGACCTTGTTGTTTTCAGCCTCCATCACCAAAGCGGTGGAGGCGATCTCCAGCCGGTTCATGCATATTCCGACCATGATTCAGGTGACACCGCGGAACATTACTGTCCCCAGCACAGAACAACACTACATTGAACTTCCCGAACGAAAAAAATTTGATGTTCTCTGTAATCTCCTAGATCTTCACTCGCCTGAGGCCGCCATCATCTTTGGACGAACGAAGAAACGAGTTGATGAAATCAACCAGGCGTTAGCTCTCCGGGGTTATTCAAGCGGTGCGATTCATGGCGATCTCAATCAAAACCAGAGAAATGCTGTTATGGGTCAGTTTCGATCCGGAACCATTGATGTTCTAGTGGCAACAGATGTCGCAGCCCGTGGCCTCGATATTGAGACGGTCAGTCATGTCTACAACTATGATATTCCTCAGGACCCGGAAAGCTATGTGCATCGGATTGGCCGCACAGGGCGTGCCGGGCGCAAGGGAGTCGCCATCACTTTTATCACACATCGTGAGCGTGATCAACTGCGGATCATTGAAGATCTGACAAAGCGCAGTATCATTCGGCATCCTGTACCAACGCTGACTGATGCCTTAATGGGACAGCAGCAAGTGACAGCAGAACGGCTGCTCAAAGCTTCTGAAGAACCGATACTTGCGGCTTATAAGAGTATGGCCGAAAGTCTGCTGGAACACCAGGACTCTGTAACCTTGCTTGCAGCGGCACTAAAATTGCTCACAAAGGAACCCAACACGGCCAGGGTACAGATTAGAGAAGACAATCATGCACCACGCAGGCCGAAAAACCAGCGCGCAAGCTCCCATCACGGTCGGCCAAGGCGGACGCGCAAACCGCGGAAGTAGGAGACTGTACTGGGTTGGGGTGCTGGGTAATCAGGCATGGGGGATAGCTATGTTCTTCATTGGGATTTTTGGTGTTCAGAGTAAAGCGAAAACGATAAAAACCGATGCCGGTGCAGTTTGTCCCATCTGTGAGGCTTATGATCGCTACGATGTAGTGAAGGTTTTCGACTACTTCCACATCTTCTTTATACCTGTGTGGAAATGGAATAACCGGTACTTCATCCAGACTCGCTGCTGCCAGAGGCGCTGCTCTCTGGACAGTGACATTGGTGCTAGAATAGCTGCCGGTGAAGAGCTGGAAATTAAGAAGGAGCACATTGACTGCGCCGGGGCAACAGCAGTTCTTTGCCCTAACTGCGGGCAAGCCCTGCACCCCTCATACCAGTACTGCCCTTACTGTGGAACCCCAACATAACGATCAAGAGGCTGAACGCGGAGGAAACCGCTGCGTTCAGCCTCTCTTAGTTTGCCGCTTGATCAGTCGAAGGAGCGGATAAAACAGACTTGCCCACATGAAATGACTGTTAACTCAAGTTTTGGATTCTCTTCTTCGACTTCTAGGAAAGTCTCTCCGAAGGCCCGCAAGATTCCCTTGACTTCGCCGCACTTTGTCGAAACCAGGACCCTGCGGTCAAGGAACATGGCCAATCCTTCCGGACATTGACAGCAATCACGCCTCATTACTGTTCCCCCCTTGGTCTTAGAATTCGAACAAAGCAAATGTCGCAGCATGGAATCACAGTAGTGGTTTTCTGGTCTTGCAGGACAATTGAATCATCGCCGACAAAGACCATTCTTCCGGCGACAGCGCCGCAGGGCGTAATAACTTCTACCGAGCGGTTCAAAAAGTCATTTAGGGTAAATGGACATGGGCAGCCTCTCTCTGGTGGCGGTGGGGGTGGCGGCGGCGGTGGAGGCGGTGGAGGCGCCTTCTTAGGCACACATAAGACATCCCCTGGGAAAATGACATTCGGATTTTTGATATGGGGATTGGCCGCGATAAGGGCGTCGAGCGACACACCAAATTTCTTTGCGATAGAAAACATTGAGTCGCCTGAAACAACAGTGTACCTACCCTGGAAATTTATAGGACAATGCTTTGGTATGCGCGGGTGTTGGCCAAACATCAAAAACACTCCCTCCCTAATGTTGTAACTTGCGCTATAGCATATGAAGCAAAGGGAGGTGGGGTACTAGTAGCAGAGGGCTATAGTACTGGGGGAAGGTAGAATCGTTAGAGTAAAGTATGATATATAAACAAATATTCTACACTGAATAGACACCCCTGTCAATACCAAATTTGCATTTTCTCTTCAGTTATGTTATCCTAAGTAATAGAAGATGGATACTACGGTTTTTTTCTAAGTGAGAAAGAGACATGCAGAGTAGGTACTTTGGAAATAGATGGAGGCCCACAATGGATTTAATGAACGAACAAGTAACACATAAGAGTTTTGGCAGGGGGAGTGTTGTTGCCTGTGATGAAGACTATGTGGAAGTGCGTTTTCCTGCAGGCGTAAAAAAGTTTGTGTTTCCGGACGTTTTTGGGACATATTTGACTTTGGCCGATTCTCAGCTGGCGGAAAAGATTGAAACTCTAAAAAGAGAAGTTGAAAAGGCGCGCGCAAGGGAGGAAGCGGAGCTGGAAAAACAAAGAGCTGTGGAGGAAGCTCAGCGCCAGAAGATACTGGAGCGGGAAAAGCTTCTGAAAAGTCACAAGCTCTCGCCAGTCTCCCAGGTTGCTTTCTGGTGTGATGCAGAAGAGCAAGAGCAGGTCTTCTCAGAATGGAGGGTTTTCACCGGGGTCCGTAAAAGCGGCGCCCACAAGGGCAAGCCCAACCGCTTGGTTCGTTTGCACCAAAACAGCTGTTGCCTGATAACAGCCCGGGAGCCCGATGAACCCGAAGAAAATCGGCGAATAACAGGTCTGTTCATGGTAGATGAGTTTTTTGTCGGCAAGCTCTGTGAAGATGGTTTGATCCCCGCGCATTCGAAGTACAGACTGCGCCTGTCTGAGGAGGAATCACGCAGGTTACTGTTTTGGAACTACTATGTCAATGAGCGTTACCCGAATAACATGACCTGGAACAGCGGCAGGCACCGTTACTTTGATAATGTGTGGATGGCCCAGATTTTAAGGGATCTAGCTGCACTCAAAAGCGAGTCTGAAGACTTAGAGCTGCTAACTGACTTCTTTGAACATTTTTGTATCATGAATCGGTTAGAAGAAGCAGAACTGCCTCTGGCTAACGGAGCGCTTGTACGTAAAGAAAGTGCATAACAAGCAAAAAAGGGTGGTTGTCAAATTAGAGACAATCACCCTTTCTTAGTACCCAAGAACTGCCCCATCACGGCCTTGCCTTGCGGCGCACAGTGGCCCACTTCACCCTCGAACGGGGCTCTTCTGCGTTACCTGTCAAAGAACCGGAACATTTTTGGCAAAAGGTATGATATGAGCGGTTCACTGCATGGCAATCTGGACAAACTTTCATGACAACATCTCCTTTACTGAAATTTGACAAACAAAAAAGCGTCAGGTGTCTTGGTTTTACCCAAAACAACTTGCGCTCTTGGTGTACTCCTACGAGGTTAGCTGTCGGATTAGGGCACCCAAGTTGCCCTTCCTGCCCTATATTGACGGGACAGGATTCACCCCAATACTGGTTCCCCCGCTAGATTGTTGAACCATTCGGAGACGTCAGATACAGTGTATCACTTTTTCTGGAAAAAGCAAGGGCTAAAAGGAAGAATTCTCATTTGAGGCGGCAGGACTTTGCTTTAGGGCGGTGGAAGTGCTTAGAGACTTATTATAGAAACAGGGAGGGTTTCGATGCGTAACTTGCGCAGGCAAATCACAGTTTTCTTATTGGTGCTGCTTCTAATTGTTCTTTCTGTGGAAGGAGTTTGGGGACAGACACTGACTGAGGAGGACATTTTCCTTAGCAAACACGGCGTCTTTTATCAGATTTTTGTGCGGTCGTTTGCTGACGGAGATGGTGACGGCTTAGGGGATCTGCAGGGGATCACTGAAAACCTGGATTACCTTGCGGACCTAGGCGTGAGCGGGATTTGGTTAACGCCCATCCATCCCTCCCCAACTTATCATAAATACGATGTAACTGACTACTATGGCATAGATTCGGACATCGGCACACTTGAGGATTTCAGGGAGCTCATAGATGAAGCTCACAGCCGCGGGATTCGAGTGATTATAGATTTAGTGTTGCACCACACCAGTACACATCACCCTTGGTTTGTGGCGGCAGGCTCAGATCCTCACAGTCCCTATCGGGACTACTATATTTGGGCAGATGCTGACACGAACTTGAGTGCCCCTGGGCCGTGGGCCCAGAGGGTGTGGCATTCCCATGCTACAGGCCACTATTACGGCCTGTTTTGGGACGGCATGCCTGATCTAAACTATGATAATCCCCAGGTGCGCGCCGAGGCTAAGGCCATTGCTGAGTTCTGGCTCGATTTGGGGGTCGATGGTTTCCGCCTCGATGCGGCAATGCACATGTACAATCACGCTGAGGACGATCACTCTGTAGAGTGGTGGGTAGAGTTCAGGGATCATCTGATTCAGGTCAAACCAGATGTATACCTGATAGCTGAGGTGTGGGATAAGTCCGCTGTAGTTGCTCCCTTTTACGCAGGTTTTGATTCCTGCTTCAACTTTGACCTGGCTAATCTGATTCTGCTTAGTGCCCGCAGCGGTTCTGACTTTGGCCTCGCTAGAGTGAGCGAACGGTTTATCAACCTCTATAGGGAACACTCCCAGTGGGTTATCGATGCTCCCTTCTTGACCAATCATGATCAAGACCGGGTGATGTCGGTCTTGAGTGATATTGAACAGGCAAAGATTGCAGCTTCGGTATATCTGACTCTACCGGGCAACCCCTTTATTTACTACGGTGAGGAAATTGGCATGCAGGGGAGCGGCCCTGACGAGAACAAGCGGGAGCCCTTTAAGTGGTATCCGGTCAGTGGGCCAGGGCAAACCACCTGGCGTGCCTCGAGTTATAACTCCGGTTCTTGGCAACCTTCTGTAGCAGAACAGGATGAAGATCCTAATTCTATTTTGAATCACTATCGCAGGCTCGTTCACCTCCGGGAGGGAAATCTCCCCTTAAGAGCAGGGAGCATTATCCCTCTGGATACAGGTAATAAGCAAGTGTTAGGCTTTCTGAGACAGTGGAAAGAAGAAGAGGTTTTGGTCTTACATAATCTCAATCCGAATTGGCAGGAGATGGAGCTGCAGCTTGAGTTGACAGGGGACTCTGAAATTTTATACAGTGACGGGGAAGTGGAGTGGGGCTCTTGGGAGGGTGAGAAGGCCGTCCTCAAACTGAGCCCTCGCTCGTCACTGATAATTAGCCTTAAGCAGGGAGAAACAAGGCATTAGAGCTAGAGAGTGTCTCTTCGTACCGCTGGTTTTTTGCATACGAACAAAACTGCACCGGCAATCAGCCAGAGGGCAAAAAAGATGCCATAGACTAAACCTGCAGTATACGACAGCAGATCGATAAGCAGAATAACAAGAATTAAGAGGGACAAGAACAATCCAACCCCCACCGCCAAGTGCAGCCAGATCCCAGACAGCTTAAAGGGACTGTTCTGATAGGCCTCGGGTGCCATTTTCGGCAAGTTAAATGCTGCACCTAACAGGGGAATAAAGATGATGATGCCGCCGATTGAGGCCAAGACTGCAAAGAGCGCCACATGTTCTTCGCCTAAAAGGATAATGGCAGCTGCTGAGCTCAGATAGATCAATGTGAGGAACCAATGGGGCGTGCCAAAGCGCTTACTCACAGCAGTCAATCCCTTCGGCAGCAAACCGTCTGCACTTACGCCCAACAGGGAGCGGGTACCCCACATCAGGCTGGCATTAAGTGTTGTGACAATGGCTAAGAGCCCTCCGGCAAAAACGAAGAAATTAAAGGTTCCTTGTCCCATAAAACTTTGCGCTACGACAGTCAGGGGCTGTCCTGCCGTTGCGGTCCATGGGAGACTGCCTGCCGCGATGATAGCGACTGAGATGTAAAAAACCAGCACTAATGGGAATGAAATCAACATAGCCAGGGGAATCGTTTTCCCTGGCTTTTTGATCTCTCCGCCCAGTTCGATAATGGCATTCGCCCCGACCAGGGTAAATGTTAAAATGGAGGCTGCCATAGCAAAGCCGCCGACCCCATTGGGGAAAAATGGAGTAAAGTTAGCGATGTCAACATGGGGAACACCGAGGACCACAAAGACAGCAAGGGCAATCATAAGCAACAGCACCATCAGCCCTTGAATAACTGCGGCGAAGGAGATGCCCAAGAGATTGACGATGTAAAGGAGAGTGAGCAGGCCGACTGCTGTTGGAATAGTGGGAACATCAACAACAGCCTGGAGGTAATGGGCTGCACTAATTGCATACAAGGGGAAGGCGCCAAGCAGTGAAGCTGCCAGGTAACCCCATACTCCTACAAACGCTCCCAGCGGCGAGAACAGCCGACTGGCATACATATAAGTTCCCGCGGTTGTGGGTAGGGCAGAGCCCAGCATCGCCACAATCAGCAGTAAAAAAGCGATGGGCACTGCTGCCGCCACAAAGGCCAGGGTAACCGAGGGCCCGGTAAACTCTATGCCCATACCCGTGAGGACAAAAATCCCGGCACCAATAGTTTGGCCAATGGCCACCGCGACAACATGGGGCAATCCGAGGGTGCGATTCAGTCCAAACTCTGACTCTTTCAACAAAACCTTCGCCTCCTGCTTTTCTAGTGTGCAGTCTTGCTGTAAAGTTCGGGAGGAAGGGAAATTATCCTGCCGGAACAGCATTGTCGTCTCGGGAGTTAAAAAGGAGATTGTAGACAGCTGTAGAACTTTCCTTTAATTGTCATTGTGGAGTACTTCGATACGATAGAGAAATGAGGGACAATGCCATGATCCAATTACCGCCCATAAGTCTGGAGAGTTTTTTTGCTACGTTTAACATCCGAGATTTTGCTGTCAGCCCAGATGAAAGCCAAATAGTCTATTCCACCAATTTGCAGGGTCAGTATGACCTGTGGGCCCTCGATCGGGGCCAGGGCTATCCCTATCCCTTGACCAGGAATGGGCAGATGTCACACTTTATCAAGCACCTGCCCGATGGAAAGAGCATTCTTACTAGTTTTGACCAAGATGGCGATGAAAACTGGCAAATCTATGCCCTGTCGTCCCAAGGAGGCGAGTTAGCACCTCTCTTGATTAACGCTGAAGAAAAGTTCTATTTTGGCGATCTTTCCCTTGACGGCCAGCGCCTTTACTTCTACACCAGTGAAAATAACCAGCGCTATCACAATATTGTTAGCTTAAATTTGCAAAGCGGTGAGCAAAAGATGCTGCTAGAGGGAGAGCAGGGACCTGTCTATCTATCCAGTGTCAGCCCTAACCAGAAGTCAATTGCCTATTTGCAGTCTTTGGGCAATACGAGGGTATTGGGCTATCTCCGCATCGATGACGAAGACATCTGCGTAACACCGGAGTCTGATTCTCGCCAGCGGGTCCACTTGATCAAGTATTGGGACAATGACACAGCCTACCTCTTAACCAACTACGGGGAGGAGTTTGCCTATCTAGCCCGCTATCACATTCCGTCCCGGATCTTCGAGAAAGTTTGTGCAGTGGAGGGCCATGAACTTAGCGACTTCCGCCTTGATCAAAGACACGGTCGCATCTACCTTGTAGGAGGTCGCGGTGTGCAGGACCGCCTTTTTGCCCTTGAGCTTGACTTAGGTGAAGTTAAAGAACTGCCCGCCCCGGTTTCAGTCATTGCCAAGCTGGAGGTGGGAGCGAGTGGGAAACTCTATTTACTGGGACGTTCAGCCACTTCGCCTGCCAACTTATACACGTCTGGAGACGGCATTGCCTGGCATGCCTTGACAGCACACCGCATCTTGGGTGTCACGGAGAAGCAGCTCACCGAACCGGAAGTGCTTACCTATCCAAGCTATGACGGACTAGAAATTGAGGCCCTCTACTACGCGCCGGCTGCTGCTGTTGATAACGGCCATACTGTCCTTTGGCCCCATGGAGGTCCCCAGGCTGCGGAACGCAAGTGGTTTCGGCCATTGCTGCAGTATTTATGCCTGCAAGGTTACAGAGTATTTGCCCCAAACTACCGGGGAAGTTCTGGATATGGGGAGACCTTCATGAACCTGGTGAACAAGGACTGGGGCGGAGGGCCTCGCCTGGACATTGTGGCTGGGATGGAATGGCTGGATAGCGTCGGTAAGTCAGAGTCCGGTAAGTGGTTTTGTGTCGGGGGAAGCTATGGCGGTTATATGACCCTGCTGCTTCACGGGAGGCATCCGGAACTGTTTAAAGCCTTTGTAGACGAATTTGGCCCGAGCAACCTGTTTACAACTATCGAAACAGCCCCAGAACACTGGAAGGCAGCGGATGCAGAGCTGATTGGAGATCCTGTTGTCGATCGGGAAAAACTAATCGAAGATTCGCCCATGACATACTTAGACGCCATGACCAAGCCCATGTTGGTTGTTCAGGGGGCTAATGACCCTAGGGTTGTCCAGGCAGAGTCAGACGCCATTGTCGAGGCCTTACGGGCGAGGGGGCAGTTTGTAGAGTATATTCTTCTGCCTGATGAGGGCCATGGGTATAGCAAGACAGAAAACGCGATCAAGGTTTATCAGGCTATTGCAGCCTTTTTAGATAAGATTCGCTGACGACAGCACGCTTCTAGGTGAAGGATGGAATAAAAAAGAGGCCAACGTTTGGTTGACCTCTTTTGCGCGCTTGAGCGGCAGTTTAGAACCTGATGCTGGTGCGAAGATGGAGACCCATACCCTGCGTCTGGGGAATGAGGAGCCCCAGGACGTTATCAATTCCAAGTCCAAGCTCAAAGTTGGCAAACTCCATGCCCCAACCTAAATCTAGTCTGAATGGTGCTTTGCTGTTTTTGATCAAACCTGCCTGGATTGGCATGAAATCCCAGGGACGGTACTCAACCGCGAGAACTTGGCGGGAGGTGAATCCTGTTGCCTCAGATTGGTTAAAGCTAAGATCTGCAAGCACGGTGAGTTCCCTCGTTGCCTGGTAGGCAGCTCCGATACGATATGTCCGGGGGACTTTCCAGGTAATATCAGGTCCGGAGTTTAGTTCTTCAAGTTCGTAGTCGAACATAGCATTCTCGATATCGCTGATGTTGACGTCAATTTCACCGGAGGCAGCGCCTTCTTGTACATCCCGCCAGGTAATGGAACCAAGGTTGAGGATGCTGGCATCCAGCTTTAGCTTGTCGGAGATGGTTGTGGAGACACCAAAATCTACTGCGAAACCGGTTCCCGATCGGGAATAGGCGTA
Source organism: Bacillota bacterium (assembly GCA_012520315.1). Taxonomy (GTDB): domain Bacteria; phylum Bacillota; class Limnochordia; order Darwinibacteriales; family Darwinibacteriaceae; genus UBA5420. The sequence continues at coordinate 19,536 of JAAYOM010000037.1, forward strand.
TTGTCCTTCACCGGAGCCGACAATCTTGGCCATATCATCCTTTAACTGAGTTTCTATGGAGGCCTCACCTGTAAAGCGGCCGAAGGCCAGACCATGGAGGTACTTGGCGCTTACTGCCACGATGATTTCCGGCAGATCCGGGTTGTCAATAAAATCATTGACCGGCAGCGCAAACATGGCTGCCGCTTCTAAATAGCCTGCTGCTTCACCGTTTACATCTTCCCATAAGTATTCTTTGTTTAACTCATTTCCCTTTAAGGCTAAACGCAACACTTCAGTTGGCACTTGGGCATTGGCGACAGCTTGCCCTGAAGCCCTCAGGCCAAATTGCTCATATTTTACATTTAGATAGGGCCTGCCTTCTACCGCAAGCCGCAGCAGCTCATCGTTAGTTGCCTTGAGGATGACATCTTTGTCGTCTTCGTCCAAATCTTTGCTCCCGTAACGCATCACCAGGGAGGGATTCCAGGAGTTGAAATCCGCTTCAAGGTTCAGACCCAGTGAGACTTCAAATGCACGCTCGCTATGGAGAAAGGCAGGATTTGTAAAAGTATCCCCTGCGCCGTTCAGGTGAAAAGAGTTTTCAAGAATCTGGGCCTGCGCACCTGCTGTCAACACGAATATCAGTACAAGGATGTACCAAAGCTTTCTCATTTTTACTCCTCCAATCACCTGACTTATTTATTCACATTGATCAAAAGTTCAACCCAGGCTTTGACCGTCGCATAGTCCTGCTCGGTAAAGGCGATCAGATCATGTTCATCTGCAGAAATTGTGATCTTTACCTGGGCGTATGCCTTCTCCTGCAGCATGTCACGGGTCGCTTCGGGCAGCTCCACCGGTATGATCTCCCGGTTGGCATCTGTTGTCCGTCCTGCGGCATCCTTTTTGGCTGCGTCGATCAGAACCTCCACCCGGATAGCATCTTGATCCTGCATGGGCTGGTCGTTGTTGCTGAGGAAGAGTTCAACCTTGGCACCAAGGGGCATGCGGTATTCAAGGTCGAATTCGCCATAGAATGAACTGGTAAGGTCTTCCAATCCTTCTAGCGATGCCTGGCTTGCATCTACTTCGGTTACTCCGCTTTCAAAGATGATGTCGCTCTTAAGTTCAAACTCAAACGGTACAACGACTGTAAACTCGAGTTGGAGAGTGTCTGCAAAACTCACTGTTGAGCTTGCATCCCCAGTCTGTATCTGACCGCCTACGGTGATTGCATCAGGCAATGAGTTCAGAAGCTCGGTTGCTTCTTTGGAATCGAAGATAACCAGAGTCTCGCCTTCAAAGATTGTTTTAGGCATAGTCAAACCGGTCATGCTAAGGCCGCTTAAGTCAATCGTCGGGGACTTGCCGGCCGCGCTATCGTACTTGATCGCTAGGTTCATTCCTGTATTGGAAAACTTGACATCCTTCAGGTCTTCCGGGATTTCAAAATCTACATCAATGCTCTGAGTGGGAATCTCGAACTGGAGTGAACGGCCTGTAAGTGAGGAGATTTGATCGCTTCCTGCATTAAGAGTGACTGTAATGTTTTTGATGTTGTGGGCATCCGTGTCCGATAAGGTTCCCTCGACCTTAAGTTCAGCCTTGTCGACTATTTTCACTCCCTTCAGGTTCAAGGAGTTGCCATCTTGCCTGTGGTCGCCCACTGCTATGGCTGTAATTGCTGCAT
>JAAYOM010000004.1 GCA_012520315.1 Bacillota bacterium
CATCGGGTCTTTTGGTAACCGAGGTGAAAAGGGAAATGAGGCAGGCTGCTGTTTACACAGACCTGGCCATCATTGACGGTTCGCCCGGGATCGGCTGTCCGGTGATAGCATCTTTGAGCGGCGTTGATCTTGTCTTGGCGGTGGCTGAACCTTCCTTGTCGGGATTTAGTGATCTGAGGCGCATTATCGAGACAGCCGGAAAATTCGGCACTGCCGCGGTGGTTTGTATCAATAAGTATGACATTAACCTGGTAAACACCAGGCGTATCCAGGAGTTTTGTCAAACAGAAGGGGTTCCGCTTGTGGGAGGAATACCCTTTGACGCCCAGGTGGTTAAGGCCATGAATCATGGCCGTACAATTGTCGAAGTAGACTGTGAGGCAAAAGAGGCAGTCAGGTCTATTTTTGCCAAAACGATGGACGTTTTGTTCAGTAGAAATGAGGGGGGAAACAAATGAGAATTGCGGTGGCCAGCGAAAAAGAGGCGGTGGCAAACCATTTTGGCCGGTGTGAAACTTTTATGGTTTTCGACACTGAGAACGAACAGATTGTGAAAACCGAAGCGGTGCCCAACCCTGGGCATAGACCTGGCTTCTTGCCTCGCTTTCTGCACGATCTTGGTGTGCAGACGATCATTTCTGGCGGCATGGGCGGTTCAGCTGTTGAGCTGTTTAACGGGAATAATATTGAGGTGATTGTAGGGATTAAGGGAAGGGCAGAACAAGCGGTCCAGGACTATCTTGCGGGGAACCTTAAGACCACAGGTTCGGTTTGCCATGAACATAAGTTCCATGGCGAGTGCGAAGATTGAATCAACGTTCGTCTAGGATCTTTACGGCAGGCAGGATGTTCTGAGCCTGCCTTTTTTGATTCTAGAGGAGTATCTGGTTCTGAGAAGAACTACTGGAGAAAGTAGTAGAGTATAGTAAGATGGGCGGCTGAGGAGGATATGATATGGCTGCAATACTTATCACTGGTTTGTCCGGCGTCGGCAAGTCCAGCGTGTTGGCGGGATTAAAAGCCCAAGGCTATAATGCCGTGGACACAGATTACGGCTATACAATTAAACTGACAGAAGACGGCGAGGACGAAGTAATCTGGGATAGAACCAAGATCAGTACCCTCTTGCATAAACATCAAGATTCCCATCTGTTCATCTCAGGCTGCTATTCGAATCAGGGGGAGTTTTATCATTGCTTTGACCAAGTTGTGCTGTTAACCGCTGAACTGGAGGTGATGCTGGAGCGGATCGAGCACAGAACATCCCATGACTATGGCAAAAGTCCTAGGGAGACGGAGGAAATAATAGATAGTTATAAGAATATCTTACCCTTGCTTAGAAAAGGGGCGACTATCACTATTGATACAACTGAGGCAAGAATCAGCGAGGTCTGTGAGCGGCTGAAAGTGTTGGTTGAAAGCTGCTGAAAATCTAGGCGCGCTGGGATAATCATGAAAACTTCTGAAAGTGGAGGGGTCAGATTGAACACTCAAGGTGAAATTACAGGATTGGCACATATCGGCATACATACTGATAATCTGGAGGAGTCTATTGAGTTTTACAGAGACGTCTTAGGCTTCGCGGTTGATCACATCGCCGAAATTCGTGGAGGCGCGGTGAAGCTAGGGTTCCTGGTACAGGGAAGCTGCGTAATCGAACTAATTCATAATCCAGGTCAAGAAGTTGCTGCCGGCCGGCAAGCCGGAATTATTGATCATATTGCCTTAGGAGTCAAAGACATTGGGCAGTTGGTGAAAAGGCTCGAAGCGAAAGGAGTCACCTATGAAACAAAGGAGCCGGGAAATGTGGATCTCAAGAATGGGGCGAAAAACATTTTTTTCCACGGTCCCAGCGGTGAACGCCTGGAGTTCTTTGAGTACCTGTAAGTCAAGATAAGAAAATAGGCAAGTCCGCAGAAAATGTAACCCTCCCGATGTGGAGGGTTGCGTCATTTATAGCGAGGGTTTAGTGAAAGATAGTAGCAGGAGGCCGCTTCTGACAAAATTACAGTAGGGGAGATAGACATGGCATCCAGCAGCACAACGCTAATCATATCCTTAGGTGCACTGCTGATTTTGTCTGCCCTTTTCTCAGCAGCAGAAACTGCTTTCACATCCTTCAATATGGTTCGCATGAAAAACACAAGCTCGAATGGGAACAAGAGGGCCGGATTGGTCTTAAGGCTGGCTGAAGATTATGATCGGCTCCTAACAACACTCCTGATCGGTAACAACATCGTGAATATCACCGCCGCGTCGGTTGTAACTGTGATTTTTACCCGGCGGTGGGGTGAGGTGGGGGTAACTGTATCAACGGTAGTTGTTACTGTTTTGGTACTTACTTTCTCGGAAATATTCCCCAAGACATTTGCCAAAGAGACTGCAGACAGGTTTGCCATGTTTGCGGCCCCCTTTGTGCGAGTATTAATCGTGGTGTTTGCTCCCCTTAGCCGTTTCTATGCCTGGGCTAAGGAGCTTTTGGCCAGGAGATTTAAACTATCCCAGGAGGGCGGAATCACAGAAGCAGAGCTATTGACAATTGTGGACGACGCCAGAAGTGAGGGAGGCATTCGGGAACAGGAACGTGAGCTGATTCGCTCCGTATTCAGATTTGACGATCTGGAAGCAGAGGACATTCTTACTCCCCGGGTTGATGTTACTGCCATCCCCGTCGATGCCAGCAATGAGGAAGTTTTAGAAATATTCCGGGCAACTGGCTTCTCCAGACTGCCTGTCTACCGAGGCTCCATCGATGAAGTTGTGGGGATCATCAACCAAAAGGATTTCCATCACGAAGTGGTGCAAAACAGCGTTCCCTTGGCAAGTATTGTGCAGCCAGCCATTTTCGCAGCCGCGGCCACCAAGCTGAATACCTTGATGAGTCTGCTGCAGCAGAGAAAATCTCATCTTGCGGTAGTGGTGGACGAATATGGCGGGACACTTGGGATTGTAACTATGGAAGACATTATTGAGGAGCTGGTCGGCGAAATTTGGGATGAACACGATGATATCGTCGAAGAAATTGAGAATCAGCCAGGCGGTAAGTATAGGGTGCTGGCATCAGCCAATCTGGAGAAAGTTTTTCGGGAGCTTGATTTCTACGACGAAGATACAGAGGCGGTTACTGTAGGCGGCTGGGTTGTGGAAAAACTGGGACGCATATCTCAGGAAGGGGATCAGTTTGAGTATGAAAATCTTGCTGTAACTATTTCCAAAACCAGTTCCAGGCGGGTGTTGGAGATTTTGATCGAGGTATCGGAAGACAGGTGAGGCGAGAGCTCACCTGCCTTCGCCAATTCTTGATTAGCCAGTCTACCTCTTACGAACCGGCACCCACACCTCGCTGTAGGCCCAGCTTCCCTTATCCGGATCCATCTTTGTGAATGAAAAACTTGGTGCGTCGATTACTTCATAGCCCGATGTTGGCAGCCACTCCGCATACACACTGGCCATAGTGTTTTGCAAAGTGGAAGGAAATGCCCCTTCATTAGGAAAAACTGCCCATGTGTAGGCGGGAACCGGGACCTTTTCCAGGATCGGGCTGACGTTTTCTTCTGTGGTTAACACCCCGATGAGGTGAGTCAAGTCTCCTTCTTCCTTCATGAACTTAGCATCTGCTTCGTAGGAGGCATTAACGATCTCTAAGGGCTCAATGTTTTGTAATGAGCGCATTTCCCTCCGCTGTTCTTCGGTAATACTTTCCGCTAGTTTGACAATCTCCTGGTTGACGCCTTCAAATTGCATGGGCACCCGTTTGCTTACTCCGACCAAGTTGAAGGCCGGCTTCTCAACGATTCTAAATTCCATGTCTTCTCCTCCTTTGACAGAAATAACGAGCGACAGCTTGGGAAAGGATTTTCCCAGGCCTTTTCTTATGGCTTCCGAGGGCAGACTTCCGCTCCACTTTTTATACGCACGGGAAAAACCATCCAGGGACTGGTACCCATACTTAAAAGCAACATCAGTCACTTGCTCGCCATTGAGCAGATCTAAGGTAGCTTCCGACAGCTTCCTGTTCTTCACGTATTCACTCAGTGTCATGCCGGACAGATAGTAAAATATCTTTCTGAAATGGTAGTCGGATACCCCGGCGTACTCTGATATCGCCTCTAATGACAGGTCATCAGTCAGATGATCTTCGATATACTCAATCACCCGGTTTAATTCGATGAGCAACAGTTCTCCCTCCTTAGCAAGTACATCATACCAGACTTATCGGTGGTAGACTCGACTTTTTTTGGTCAAAAACTATCGTATCACCGAAAAATCTTGGACAGCAAATGAAGCAGGCCAGGTTAACAATTATGATCTGGTACAACTTGGAATAATGCTCCAGACTAGCGCTTTCCCGGTTTAGGCAGGGTTTTTCTGGTTTTGTGTCAAATAAGTGAGGAAACTGCACATTTGTCGTTGTTTTCTTTAAGAATAGGGTCCCGGGATGTGAACTACATGAAAAAAGCAGCAAAGCAATATGCACCTGGCATGCGTGTTGTGATACGCGGTGAAGAATGGGCAATCAAGAAGGTAGAGACCAATAGTTTTGGCAATCAGACTATCCATGCGGTTGGGCTTTCCACACTTGTCAAAGACAAACCGGCAAGATTTTTGGTGGATCTTGAAGCCGACATTCAGATAGTTGGTCCTCTGCAAACCCAGCTGATTGTGGACGATTCCCCATTTTTCAGCCGTTCCAGGCTGTTTATTGAAAGTCAATGGCGCCAGAAGGTGCCTACACACACCAATTTGCATATTGGACATGAAGCCGCCATGAATATGGTGCCTTTTCAATTGGAGCCCGCCGGGCTTGCACTTAGGCAGCCTCGGCAGCGCATTTTGATTGCTGATGCGGTAGGCCTGGGCAAGACCCTCGAAGCTGGAGTCTTAATGAGCGACCTGATTGCCCGGGGCAAAGGAAAACGCATTTTGGTTGTAACGGTCAAGAGTATGATGACCCAGTTTCAGAAAGAGATGTGGAACCGTTTCACCATACCTCTCGTCCGTTTAGACTCCAACCGGATACAGCGGATTCGCGCCCAGATTCCAGCTAACCACAACCCGTTTTACTTTTATGATCGTACTATAATTTCCATGGATACATTGA
>JAAYOM010000005.1 GCA_012520315.1 Bacillota bacterium
CGGCTGATCAAGTTGCCCCGGCCGGTTTTCAGTTGGTTAAAGGCCTGATTATAAGCTGTTTGGGAACGTTCTAAGAGCCTGCCCACATTCTCCAGGGAGTCTACAAAACCCACCAGCTTATCATAGAGGGCACCGCCCTGGCGGGCAATTTCCAGGGCGTTGGCGGTCTGGTGCTCCTGCTGCCAAATGTTGGCAATGATCCAAAGGGTGGCCATCAGCGTTGTGGGAGTGGTGATCACCACTTTCCGCTCCCAGGCATACTGAAAGAGGCTTGCATCCGCTTGCAGAGCCAGGGCATAAGCAGGTTCAAGGGGCATAAACAGCAGCACAAAATCGGGGGATTTGATCCCCTTTTGAGTTTGGTAATAGCGATTTTTCAGCCCGTCCACATGGGCTTTGACCGAGCGGACCAGATCCCTTGTCTGGCTTTCCTGCTCGGTTTTGTCATCTGCTGCTAAATAGCGCTCATAGGCCACCAGCGAGACTTTGGAGTCTACAATCAGGTGCCGATCTTCCGGGAGCTTGACTACCACATCCGGCCGGATCTTGGTCCCCGACTCGCTCCTCAGTTCCAGACCTGCGCCCTGTAGGATAAACTCATGGCCTTCCCTCAGTCCCGATGCTTCTAAGATGCTGGTTAGAATCATCTCTCCCCAGTCTCCCTGGGTCTTTACTTCCCCCTTCAGCGCCTGGGCCAGGCGCTTGGCCTCTTCCGACATGGTAAGCCCAACTTGCTCGAGGGTGCCGATTTTAATCATGCTTTCCCGGTGGGTTGCTTCTACTTTATGCTGAAATTCCACCAGGCGCTGGCGCAGGGGCTCCAGGAGGGTCTGCATCTCCTGCCGATTGTGGCTGGTTAAAGCAGAGGCCTTAGTTTCCAAAATCTCTTGGGCGAGGTTTTGAAAGGACGCTTGAAACTGCCTTTCCACACTGGCCAGATATTCCTTTTCCTGGCTTCTGCTCTCTTCCAGTAAGCTTAGTTTGGCCTGGAGGGCTGTCTGCCGCTTGAACATCAAGACATAGGTCACCAGGGCGCCGACCAGAAATGCGATTAGACTTGTGATTACTGGGCTGTTCATCTTATTCACTCCTTGTCCAGTGGAGAGTTCGCTTAACAGGGGCAGTTTCCCTGTTTTTTGCCGGCGGCAGGGAAAGGGGGGACAGGGTTAGAATTAAACAGCAAGGGGTGATTTTGTGCAAAGGAGAATCATAGGTAAGACTGGAGAAGAAGTAAGTTTGCTGGGCTTTGGCTGTATGCGCCTGCCAACCTTGCCCAGCGGCGAAATCGATGAAGCAAAGGCAATCCCGCTGGTGCGCTCTGCCATCGATTCAGGTGTCAATTATCTAGATACCGCTTATAATTATCATGGCGGCAAGAGCGAAGAGTTTGTGGGGAAGGTAATTCAGGACGGGTATCGGGACAAAGTACATATTGCTACAAAGATGCCTGTCTGGCTCCTAGAATCGCCGGAAGACTGCGCCCGCATTTTCCATGAACAGCTCGGGCGTCTGGGAGTTGACCATGTGGACTTTTATTTACTTCATTCACTTAATCGGGAATCTTGGCATCGGGCCCTGGACAATGAGGCCTTGGAGTTTTTGGAGGCTGCCCAGGCCGAGGGTCTGATCAAGTATGTAGGATTTTCCTTCCATGATGAACTGCCCGCTTTTCGGGAGATTGTAGATGCGTACCCATGGGATTTCTGCCAAATCCAGTTTAATTACATGGATGAAGACTACCAGGCTGGCCTGGCCGGCTTAAAATATGCCGCGTCCAAGGGTCTAGGCGTGATTGTGATGGAGCCTTTGCGGGGAGGGCGCCTGGTGCGCAATCTGCCGAAGGAGATCGAAGACCTCTTTGCTTCAGCCTCGGTCAAGCGCACGCCGGCAGAGTGGTCTTTCCGCTGGGTGGCTGATCATCCTGAGGTTGCTTTGATCCTCAGCGGCATGGGGCGCCAGGAAGAAGTGGAGGAGAATATACGGATTATGACAGAGGCCGCTCCTAATTCCCTGAGCAAGGATGAGCTGGCTCTGATCAAAAAGGCCAGGGAGTTGTACTCCCAGAGGGTGCAGGTGCCCTGCACCGACTGTAAGTACTGCCTGCCCTGCCCGGAAAATGTGGCTATTCCCCGTATTTTCAGCATGTTTAATGATGCCAGCATGTACAATAATTTTGACGGGAGCCGCTGGATGTACGAAAATCTGCTGAAAAAAGAGGAAGATGCCGGACGCTGCGTGGCCTGCGGCCAGTGTGAAGCAGTCTGTCCCCAGCAGATTGAAATTATTGAGTCCTTACGCCTGGCGCACAGCGCCTTTGCCGCGGATGCCTAAGGGCACCCCTGCCTTGCGCAGCGAGCCGTAGACCGCAAGGGTGATGGCACTGTCTGCAATATGGTGCAGTGCTGTGCCAAGGCCGATTACAACCAGGGCCTGATAAAGACTGAAACCAAAGAGCATCACCACCACTGCCTCGCCTAGGGCGTGGATGGGGAGGGTGATCAAAAGCACCTGCCAGAGGGTAAGACCCCTTTGATAGGCTTTGGCGCCAATGGCCCCAAAAATAGCATGGACAAAGGCCCGGAGGGCCACAATCGGTCCTAAAGTCATGAGAAAGCCAAGGCTTGAGCCCAGCCCCACCAGTACTGCTGCCCAGGGACTGATGGTCATAGCCAGCATAGATGGCAGATGGCTGGCCAGGGTGGCAGAAAAGGGCGGGATGGCAATTTGCAGCCAGCCTCGGAAGGCCAGGGGAATTAAAAGGGCCAGTGCGGTAAGCAAAGCCCCGTAGAGCAGCTCTTTCATTGTCATACGCATCATCGTCACTCCTCAAAAACTGTGATTGCGTTGTAATCACCAAGTGTATATACACCTGTATCATACACTAGTGGGCAACCTCTGGCAAGCAGGAATCAAGGGGGATTGAACATGACTCAGGAAGAACGGAGAGACAAGATTATCAGCCTGCTGCAGGAGGCGGCCGAGCCTCTGACCGGTTCCCAGCTAAGCAGCCTCTTTGGGGTGACCAGGCAGGTCATTGTGGGGGATGTAGCTGTACTTCGGGCAAGAGGTGAGCAGATCATAGCCACGCCCCAGGGGTACTTTATCTTAAAGCCCCAGTCAGGAGCGGCCCATGTCTGCACTATTGCGGTGCGCCACAGCAGCGAGGGGGAAACGATAGCAGATGAGCTGAATTTGATAGTGGATTTAGGGGGCAAGGTCCTGGATGTGACAGTGGAACATCCCCTCTATGGGGAGCTCACCGCCAACCTGCAGCTTTCCACCCGGGCTGAAGTGGCCCAGTTTGTGGCCAGGCTGGCAGAACTTAATGCGGAGCCCCTTTCACTTTTAACAGACGGCTATCATTTGCATCGCATAGAAACCCCCACAGGCGATGCCTGTGGGGTAATCAGAGATGCACTGCGCCAGGCAGGCTATTTAGCTGAGTAGTTTAACAAGTGTACGGCCAAAGGCTTCTGCTGCTTCCGGGCCGTTTCCGGTTATAATCTGGCCGTCAACGACGACTTCGGCATCGACGTATCTAGCGCCCTGTTGTTTTAACACATCTGCTCCGTCAGGAAAGACAGTTGCGTTTTTGCCAACCAGCACCTTGGCGTTGGCTAGAATAACAGGGGCAATGCAGATTGCTCCCAGCACTTTGTCCTGCTGCACCATGCTGTTTGCCAGGCTGTGGGCGAGGGGGTCTTCAAAATACTGTTCTGAGCCTCCGCCGCCGATAAAGACCAGGGCGTCAAGGTCTTCCGGTTTGAGATCCTGGATCAGTGTATCAGGGGTTACCTGCATGCCAAGTTTGCCGACAGCTGTGCCAGTGGTTGTGGAGACTGTCAAAACTTCAAAGCCGGCTTCCTGCAAGAGATCGCGGGGAAGTTGATATTCCTCATCGCGAAACTCTTGCTCGGCCAGGACGAGGGCAACTTTTTTCATAGCATTCATCTCCTTCTACCTTAATCTGTCAGATTATTTCTAGATGGAGGGAGAGATTCCTGTGGAAAATCCTCGGTTTTACATTGATCTAAAAGGAAACAGGTGATAGATATGCTCATTCTAGGAATCGCAGGGGGCACAGGTTCAGGCAAGACCACCTTTGCCAAAGCACTGCAAAGCGCTATGGGCGACAACTGTGTTATTGTCCCCCAAGACGCCTATTATATTGCCAATACAGACATTAGTTTTGCCGAACGGATTAAAGTTAACTATGATCATCCCGATGCCTTCGAGGATGATCTGCTGATCGCACATTTGCGCTCCCTTAGGGCCGGAAGGAGCATTCAAGTTCCTGTCTATGACTTTGCCAACTATGTCCGCACTTCTGAAACCATTGGGGTGGAGCCCCGATCTATTGTGCTTGTGGAGGGCATCTTAGTCTTACACAACCCGCTTTTGCGGGCTGAATTTGATCTTAAAGTCTTTGTAGATACAGATCCCGATGTCAGGGTGCTGCGCCGGCTGATTCGCGATGTGCAGCAAAGGGGCAGGACCCTTGAATCTGTACGTACCCAGTACCTGGGCACAGTAAAACCAATGCATGAAACCTTCGTGGAGCCTTCGAAAAAATATGCAGATCTGATTGTGCCGGAAGGGGGCAAAAATCAGGTCGCTTTAGAGACGGTAGCCGCAGTCTTGAGGCAGTACCTGTCTGACGGGAAAAATCGTTTGACAGTTGCAGCCCGGGAGGAGAACTGAGATGGTGGAGGTCGCCTGATGGAAGAGCAAATTTATCTCACGGAGGAGCTGCAGGAGCTCCCGCTGACGGAGGGAGAGCAGATTCCGGTAGTGCTGTTCAACGGACCGATTTGCACTGCGACCGGCCTGTATCGCCTGTCGGATCTGGATTTTGACGAAGCCCGTTTTTTAGTTCGCTTTTACGGCTTTGAATCGGCCGTGGGCCATGAATCGAGCGCCGAGGTGCTCTCTAGCGTTCTCGGTGTCGATGTACCTATGAACCGGGTTGACTATGTGCAAAGGATTGGTCAAAAGGCCATTGTGTTGAAACTGAACAAAAGGCCTGAGGAAGGCCGTATTTTAAATACTGCAGAGATTTATGCAGTCGGGTTTTGTCTGCAGCTGCTAGAACGTCTAAACTGAGAGTGAGAGAGTTGCCAACGAAAAGACGTATGATCTTACTTTTAATTGCCGGGGTGGCGGCCATTTCCACATCTGCCATCCTGATTAGGCTGGCGGAAGCGCCGCCGCCTGTGATTGCCTTTTACCGCATGTTTTTTGGCGCCCTGTTTTTCGCGCCCTTGGCCCGCAAGGATCTTGTGCAGCAAAAGCCAACTAAAGGGCAGCTGATTAGTGCCTTGATTGCCGGTGCCTTTCTGGCGCTGCACTTTCTGCTTTGGATGACCTCCCTCAAACTGACCAGTGTGGCGAGTTCTGTAGTCTTAGTCGCTACCCAGCCGATCTGGGTATTTTTGATGGCTGCAGTTTTTTTGGGGGAAAAGCCCACTGGCACAATGTGGCTGGGTATTTCTATTGCCCTGATCGGCAGCGTTATGGTAGGTTTGGTTCAATCTGAGGCGGGCGCTTCTAAACTAGCCGGAGATCTTTTGGCCCTCGGCGGAGCAGTGATGATGGCGGCCTACTTTGTGGTGGCCCGCAGGCTGCGCCAAAGCCTGCCTTTGCCCTTGTATTCTGCCCTAACCCTGGGAAGCGCCAGTATCGTTTTGGCTTTGTACATTCTTTTTGCCGGTCTGCCCTGGACAGGCTACAGCGGGCAGACTTGGCTGATGTTCATAGCCCTGGCCCTAGTTCCTACCGTTTTGGGCCATAACACGCTGAACTGGGCTTTGAAATATGTGCCGGCCACCATGGTTTCTGCCACAATCCTTGGGGAACCCCTGGGATCAACAATTTTAGCCATCTTTATCCTGGGTGAAGTCCCAAGGGCTATGGAGGTCTTCGGAGGTATTATTACGCTTGCAGGCATCTTCCTGGTCTGGCGGGCTGATGCTCTGGATGGGCAAACTGAAGCTGAACAGAAAGGAGTCTGACCAGAGGGTCAGGCTTTTTTTGTCCAGTCTAGGCCGGTAATATTCAGAACCTTAGGTAAATATACGAATTAGTATTTTTCGGTAGGATTTATGGATATGTTGAAGAATAAGAAGTTATTATTATAGTAGGAAGGTGGAGGGTTAAGGTAATGAACAAATTGTTATCGGAAAAGGTTAAACAAATTAAGCCTTCGGGCATTCGCAAGTTTTTCGATATTGCCGCATCTATGGAGGGTGTAATCTCCCTAGGCGTGGGTGAGCCTGATTTCCCAACCCCGGCCCATATTCGGGATGCTGGTATTAACTCAATTTTGGAAAAGGGTACCACCTACACTGCCAATGTAGGCTTAATTGAGCTCAGAAGAGCGATCAGTAAGTATTTAGAGAGCCGTTTCGGTGTAGAATATGATCCAGCAGACCAAGTTTTGGTTACAGTCGGTGCCAGCGAAGCGGTGGATTTGGCCCTCCGTGCAGTTGTCAACCCAGGGGATGAAGTGCTTGTACCTGAGCCTACCTACGTATCCTATGCACCATCAGCTATTTTGGCAGGGGGGGTTGCAGTAGCTGTTCCGACTTATGAGAAGGACGATTTCCGCCTCACCGCCGATGTTATTCGGGAGCTAATTACCCCCAAGACTAAAGCCATCGTCTTTTGCTATCCTAACAATCCTACCGGTGCAGTCATGGAGAAGGACGATCTTAGGGCCATTGCCGATGTGCTTAGGGAACATGATATCTTAGTTATTGCCGATGAAATTTACGCCGAACTGGTCTACGGCATCGAGCATACTTCTATGGCGACGCTGCCGGGCATGTATGAAAAGACCCTTTTGATCAATGGCTTCTCCAAGGCCTTTTCCATGACGGGCTGGCGGTTGGGCTATGCCTGCGGACCGACAGATCTGATCGAAGCGATGAAGAAGATTCATCAGTACGTGATTATGTGTGCTCCCACCATGAGCCAGTGGGCGGCCATTGAGGCCTTAGAAAACGGCATGCCTGCTGTCAGGGAGATGGTTGGGGAGTATGACAAGCGCAGGCAAATCATCGTCCAGGGCTTTAGAGATATGGGCCTTTCCTGCTTTGAGCCCAAGGGCGCCTTTTACTGCTTCCCCAGGATTTCGGATTTAGGCATGAGCTCAGATGAGTTCTGCAACCGCCTCCTGGAAGCTGAAAAAGTAGCGGTGGTGCCCGGTTCCGCCTTTGGTGACAGCGGCGAAGGCTATATCCGCGTTTCTTATGCTTACTCCATTGACAGCATCAAACAGGCCTTAGTAAAGATCGAACGCTTTATCCAAACCCTCTAAACAAGGGAGAGATCAATGTGGCGATGTCAATTCTGATTGCCCCCGACTCCTTTAAGGGAAGCCTCACCTCTGCCGCAGCGGCAGAGGCTATGGGCAGGGGTGTAAAAAGGGCGCTGCCTGAAGCAGACCTAACGCTCCTGCCCCTCTCTGACGGCGGCGAAGGTTTGGTCGACTCTCTGGTCGCGGCTAGCGGAGGGCGCCTTCTGGAGTATGAAGTGACAGGTCCCCTTGGCACGCCTGTAACTGCCAAGCTGGGCCTGATGGGCGGCGGACAGACTGCAGTGATCGAAATGGCCCAGGCCTCTGGGTTGATTTTGGTGCCCAGGAAAAAGCGCAATCCTTTGGTAACCACAACTTACGGTACAGGAGAATTGATTAAGCAAGCCCTAGAGCTTGGCTGTAACCATTTGATCATCGGAATTGGCGGCAGTGCCACAAACGACGGAGGAATGGGGATGGCCCAGGCTTTGGGCTTTCTCTTTTTGGACGGGGAGGGAAAGTCCCTCGGCCGGGGAGGGGGAGAGCTTGCCAGGCTGGCCCGGATCGACGCTGGGGGCAGGGATTCCAGGCTGGATCAGGTGACAATTGAAGTGGCCTGCGATGTGAACAATCCCTTGACCGGTCCCCAGGGGGCAGCTCACATTTATGGACCCCAAAAGGGTGCAACTCCCCAGATGGTCGCCAGGCTCGATCAGGCACTGGCCAACTACGATCGAATTTTACAGCGGGATCTGGGGCAAAATGTGGGAGAGGTTCCTGGTGCTGGTGCTGCCGGAGGTTTAGGGGCAGGTTTGATGGCCCTCCTCGGAGGTAAACTTGTTTCCGGCATTGAGCTGGTGCTCGATGTCTTAGGCTTTGATGAGAAGGTAAAGGGGGCCAGCCTTGTATTGACCGGAGAAGGCAAGTTTGATGCCCAGTCTGCCTATGGCAAGGTGCCCATGGGCGTTGCCTGCAGGGCCAAAAGCTTTGGGGTCCCCTGCGTTGTGGTTGCAGGCACCGTGCTGCCAAGTGCGGATATTCTGCATGGAAAGGGGGTTACAGCCTATTTTTCAATTCTAAACAGACCGATGCGTCTCGAGGATTCGATCAAAGATGCTGCTGTGCTTGTGGAAAACCAAACAGCTGAAGTTGTGCGTTTGTTTAGCGCGGTAAATTAAGTACAAAGGAGTGAATTGTGTGCAAGGACCGGGTTTATTAATTCTGTTGCTCGGAGCAATAGCTTTCATCGTGATTATGACGGCAAGGGTAAGGCTCCATCCTTTCCTGGTGCTTCTCCTCGCCTCCCTGGGCGTGGGGCTGATTGCGGGGCTGCCGGCAGGACAGGTCGTCAGCGCCATCACCAGCGGTTTTGGCAACACCCTGGCCGGTATCGGTATTGTGATTGCTGCAGGAACCATTATGGGCTTTATTATGGAAAAGAGCGGCGCGGCAGTTGTGATGGCCAACACCATCTTGAAGATCGTGGGCGAAACCCGCTCAGCTCTAGCCATGGCCTTTACCGGCGGCGTGGTGTCCATTCCAGTTTTCTGTGACTCAGGTTTCGTTATCCTTTCGCCTTTAAATAGGACTTTGGCTGCCAGATCGAACCAGTCCCTCTCTGTGTTCGCCATTGCTCTAAGTATGGGCCTTTACTCAACCCACGTGTTTGTGCCTCCCACACCGGGGCCTATTGCGGCAGCGGGCACCATTGGGGCTGATCTGGGAACAGTCATTCTCATGGGTATAATTGTCTCCATCCCCACTATTTTGGCTGGCTATTTCTTTGCTAAGTTTTATGGGTCCAAGATCCACATCGATCCCGCTCCCCAAGAGGAAGGGGAGGGGGCCCAGGCAGAGCAGAGGGAGTATCCTTCTGTCTTGCGTTCCTTTGCACCCATCGTTGTGCCGGTGGTCCTGATTGCGCTGAAATCGGTTGCGGATTATCCTTCCGCCCCATTTGGCACCGGATCGTTTAAGGATTTTATGAGCTTTATTGGCAACCCCAATATTGCCCTGTTGATCGGTGTCTTCTTAGCCTTCCTCACCGTACCTAAGATTACCAAGGAAGTCTTGGGCGACTGGGTAGGTGTTGGTCTGGCCAGTGCCGGTACAATCATCCTGATTACCGGCGTCGGCGGTTCACTGGGACAGGTGATCAGGGAAACCCCCATCGCTGCTTATTTGTCAGATTCCCTCAGCGCCTTGCGCTTCGGAATCTTTGTCCCCTTCATCCTGGCTGCGGCGCTGAAGACCGCGCAGGGTTCTTCCACGGTGGCAATTATCACCACCGCAGGAATTATCGCCCCCTTGATGCAGGCTTTAGGTCTGGCGTCGGGACTTGGTCCAGCCTTGGCGGTTTTGGCTATCGGTGCCGGTTCCATGACAGTTTCCCATGCCAATGACAGTTACTTCTGGGTTGTGGCCCAGTTCTCTGATATGGAGGTGGGGCAGGCCTATCGTCTCCAGACCCTGGCCTCCCTGGTCACAGGGATAGTGGGGATTGTTGTGATCAGTATTCTCTATTTCATCTTTGTCTAAGGGAGACAAGAAAAAGTGCCACTTGCAGCTGCAAGTGGCACTTTTTTCAGCCTTGACGCCTGGGTGGCCTGGGGCCGTAGTATTGATAATACTGGGTTTCAATATTGCCGTTATACAGTTTGCGGCGCTTGGTGGCCCTGCCGCCCAAGACCTTTTCCAGCTTGGGGTAGGAAGTTAAGATGTAAAAGGACCAGGTGTCAAGCCTTTTCTTAACCTCCGCCAGCTCTCGGTAGAGCTGGTCAACCTCGTCTTTTTCGCCAAAACGCTCCCCGTAGGGGGGATTTGTCACCAGCTTGCCGTATTTTTTGCTGGTGGCCACATCCTTGACTTCCAGGCGCTGAAAGTGGATGGAGTCTGCCACCCCAGCCAGTTCCGCATTGTGGCGGGCGATCTTTAGGGCCCGTTCGTCAATGTCAGTGCCGATTAAGTAATCCGGTTTTTCCGGCCTAATCAGCCCTTGGGCCTCCTCCCGGGCTTCTTGCCAAAGACTAGGGGAAATCCAGGGCCACTTTTCCGAGGCGAAGCTCCTTCGCAGGCCTGGCGCGATATTGTGGGCCAGCAGGGCTGCTTCGATGGGGATCGTTCCCGAACCGCAGAAGGGATCGATCAAGGGAATATCAGGATAGTAGCGGGCTAGACTGACCAGGGCTGCTGCCAGCGTCTCCTGGAGGGGAGCCCCGGTGGCCAGTGCCCTATAGCCCCTCTGGTGGAGGCCAGGGCCGGAAGTGTCAATAGTCAGGGTGGCCACATCTTTTAAGAGAGCGACCTCGATTTTCATCAAGGGCCCATCTTCAGGAAACCACTCCAAACGGTATTCCTGCTTTAAACTTTCCACCACCGCCTTTTTCACTATGGCCTGGCAGTCTGAGACGCTAAAGAGGGTGGACTGTACAGAGCGGCCTTCGACAGGAAATTCTGCATTCTTGGGGATAAAACGGGACCAGGGCAAAGCTTTGGTCTTTTCAAACAGCTCCTCGAAGGTTCTGGCCTCAAATTCGCCTACCTTGACCCTGACCCTGGCCGCGGTCCGCAGCCAGAGGTTAGTGCGGCAGATGGCCAATTCATCTCCGGTGAAGGAGATTTTCCCATTTTCCACTTTGGTATCCCCATAGCCTAACTTGCGCAGTTCGTCAGCGACTAGGGACTCCAAACCGAAGGTGGCGGCAGCTATTAGATCAAGCCGGGATGTGGACACAATATCTCAACCTTTCCAATTCAACTGTGGTTATTATACCACGAAGGGGCAAGAAAGATGGACTTTCCGCCTTGAGCAGGGGGTAAGTGTTGCGTAGCGAACCGGGGCTAGGCGATTCGAAATCGAACCGGGCGGGGCTGATCATTCTGAAATGTGCAATATTAGGCAGGAAGAAAGGTTTTTAAAGAGAATTTCTATTAACAAAGGGAGGATGCCGCATGCGCAGGGTGATCATCCACTATCATCGTGATGACGGCGACTATGACGACTGGGGCGTCTGGCTGTGGCCTAAGGGATTTGGCGGGCGCTGGGTCGACTTCACGGAAATAGACTATTTCGGGAGGGCTGCTGTCTGCTGGGTGCCTAAGGAACATAGGCAGCTGGGCTTTGTAATTCGGGGCGCCTCCTGGGAGAAGGATATAGATCAAGATCGTTACATAGAAGCTTTCAGGGGAGATACTGCCGAAGTCTGGCTGGTGGCCGGCGATCCAAAAGTCTATTTGGCGCCCCCTGCCCATTTGCGCCCGAAGATTCGGGCCTTTGACGAGCTGGAAGTAAGCTTCCATTATTATCGCTATGACGGCGATTACAGCGGCTGGAACCTTTGGATCTGGGGAGATCAGGAACCGGGCCGGGCCTTAGAGTTTGCAGGTACAGGCGCTTACGGCCCAGTTGCTAAAACAGTGCTCAAGCAGCAGACTGACGGGAGTGAGCTTGGTTTTCTCCTGCGCAAAAGCGTTCCTGGGGAAAGCTGGGCCGAAAAAGACGGCGCCGATCGCTTTTTACCGCTGTACTGGGCTAATGATCAGGGACAGCTTGCTGTTTGGCTGATGCAGGATGATCCTAGAATATATTATAGCGAAGGGGATGTAGATCGCACCCCTCGCCTTTTGCGGGCGTCCCTAGAGGATCTGCACACGTTGCAGGTGGAAGCCTATCTTCCGGTTCTGGAAAACGCCAAATTGGACTGGGGCTTTGAACTTGTCTGCAGGGACGGACAAGAAAAAGCGAAGATCCCGCTCAAAGAGGTATGGCCCCTTACAGCCGGAGGCGAGCTGCCGCGTCAGTTTATTCTCCGCACTGAAGCTGCTTTGGACTTGCGCAAACGCTACCGCCTGGAGCACAAAACCCATGGCGGGGTTCAGGTAACCTTTGGCGAAGTTTTCTCCAGCCCTGAGTTTTATAAGGAGTTCCACTACCCAGGGGATGATCTGGGGGTTAACTATGGCAAATCAGAGACCACTTTTAAGGTGTGGGCCCCCACTGCAGATGGAGTGGAGCTTGTGATTTTCAGCTCAAGTGATGAGGCTGAAGGAGAGAAAATCCCCCTGCACCTTGGTGAAAAGGGAGTCTGGCAGGGTACACTGGAAGGGGATCTGGACGGATATTTTTATAATTACCTAGTCACCCATGGGGAAGAGACTGCGGAAGTGGTGGATCCCTATGCCAAGGCCGCAGGGGTGAATGGACTTAGGGGACAGATTGTCGATTTAGCCAAAACTAATCCTGCCGGGTGGGAAAACGTTAAGGCGCCGCCTTTGGAAAATCCGGTTGATGCGGTGATTTATGAAGTACATATTCGGGATCTGACCATCTCAGAGGATGTGAGGATTAGGGCCAAGGGTAAGTACCTCGGCCTGATCGAGGCAGGGGCGAAAACTCCCAAGGGCTTGGCTGCAGGACTTGATCATTTTCTGGAGCTAGGCGTAACCCACCTGCATTTGCTGCCTGTCTTTGACTTTGCCACGGTGGATGAGGCGGATCCCGACTCCGGTTATAACTGGGGTTATGATCCTTTGAACTTTAACGTACCGGAAGGTTCATATGCTACCGATCCAAAGGACGGAAGGGTCCGCATCCGGGAGCTGAAGGAGATGATACAAGGGCTGAATCAGGCCGGGATCGGCGTGATCATGGATGTGGTGTACAACCACACCTTCCATTCTCTAGCTTCTTCCTTCCATAAACTTGTCCCCGGCTACTACTACCGCCACCGCCCAGACGGCAGTTTCTCCAATGGTTCGGGCTGCGGCAATGAACTGGCCGATGAGCGGTCTATGGTGCGCAAGTTTATTGTAGATTCGGTAACTTATTGGGCGAGGGAGTATAAAGTTGCAGGTTTTCGCTTTGACTTAATGGGGCTCCACCATATTGACACGCTGCAGGCGGTGCGCCGGGCGCTGGATCTAATCAGTCCCCAGATTCTCATTTACGGGGAGGGCTGGGCGGCTGGGCCGAGCACCCTGCCTGAAGGGCAGCGGGCGGTGAAGGAAAACACCATTCATTTGCCCGGTGTGGCCTCCTTCTGCAATGATCTGCGGGACGGCATCAAAGGTCATGTCTTCCATACTGCTGAAGGCGGATTTATTCAAGGCCAAGGCATGGAGGAAACTGTGAAATTCGGGATCGTTGGGGCGGTGCAGCACCCCCAGATCGACTATTCCCAGATTCTTTATGCCAAGGGCCCCTGGGCCATGGCGCCAAGCCAAAGTGTGGCCTACGCCGAGGCCCATGACAATTTGACTTTATGGGATAAGCTCTTATGTACAACGCCCCATGAAACTGACAGGGACAGGCTGAAGATGATGAAACTGGCCCATGCCCTGATCCTCACGAGCCAGGGAATTCCCTTCCTCCACGGGGGGCAGGATTTCGCCCGCAGTAAGGGGGGCGATCCCAACAGCTATCAGTCACCGGATCATGTCAACATGCTGGAAGGGGCAAGAAAAGAGGAGTTCTATGAGCTCTTTGCTTATACCAGGGATTTAATTCAGCTGCGTAAAGCACGGCCTGCCTTTCGCCTGCGCAGCGCCGGAGAAGTCAGAAGCAAATTAAGGTTCTTAAATTTCCCACTGGGGAATATAGTGGGGTATGTCTTAGGCCCCCATGCCGGCTGTGACAGTGTGGAGACGATTATTGCCATCTTTAACAGCAATAAAACGCCAGTGGAGGTAAACATCCCAGAGGGGGAATGGGAGGTCTTCGTCAGTGGCGAAAGTGTCGGCAGGCTTGGCATTGTCACCGGCCCGAAGATCTGGATAGAAGCTGTCAGTCCCTTGATTCTCGGGGGGAGGAGGTAGGCTATGGATAAGTGGCAGGCATCTGCCTTAAACGAATACGATCGCTTTTTATTCCATCAGGGAACCCATTACGCCGCCTATACCTTTTTAGGGGGCCATTTGCGGGAAGAAGATGGACAAGCTGGGGCCCGCTTTTCAGTCTGGGCACCAAAGGCCCAGCGGGTTTCAGTGGTGGGGGACTTTAACCAGTGGGACGGGCGCAAAAATCCCCTGGCAAGGATGGCCGAATCCGGCATTTGGAGCACCTTTGTTCCTGGGCTCAAGGAAGGGGATATTTATAAATACGAGATTTTAACTCCCCAGGGCACCTTGCTCTTAAAGTCAGACCCTTACGCCTTTTGGGCGGAGAAAAAGCCCAGAACCGCCTCGCGCCTTTGCAATCTGCATGGCTACAAATGGCAGGATCAAGCCTGGCAGGAAAACAAACTTAAAGGTGATCACTTCGCAGAGCCCATGCTGATTTATGAAGTGCATCTTAGTTCCTGGCGCTGCCATGGCTTTGAGAACTATTACACTTACCAGGAATTAACAGAGGAATTGATTGATTATGTGGTAGATTTGGGATACACCCATATTGAGCTTCTGCCCGTGATGGAGCATCCCTTTGACGGTTCCTGGGGCTACCAGGTGATGGGCTACTATGCAGCTACGAGCCGCCATGGACATCCTAAAGACTTTATGGCCTTTATCGACCGCTGCCATCAGCGGGGGATCGGTGTGATCTTAGACTGGGTGCCCGGCCATTTTGTCAAGGACGATCCGGGCCTGCGCCTTTTTGACGGCACGCCTTGCTATGAATACGAAGAGGCTCGCCGGGCTGAGAACAAGGGCTGGGGGACGAGCAACTTCGATTTAGGCAAGACAGAGGTGCAAAGCTTTTTGATCTCCAACGCCCTTTATTGGCTCGATGTTTTCCATATCGACGGGTTAAGGGTGGATGCGGTAGCCTCCATGCTCTATCTGGACTATGGGAGAAAACCTGGGGAATGGAATCCGAACTCCAAAGGCGGCAGGGAAAACTTGGAAGGCGTCGCCTTTTTGCGGAAACTAAATGAAGAGGTCTTCGCCCGTTTTCCTAAAGCGCTGATGATGGCGGAAGAAAGCACATCCTGGCCCTTGGTGACCATGCCAACTTACTTAGGGGGCCTGGGTTTTAATTATAAGTGGAATATGGGCTGGATGAACGATATGCTCCGTTATATGAAAGAAGATCCCATCCACCGCAAGTACCACCATAATCTGGTTACTTTCTCTTTTATGTACGCCTTCAGTGAGAATTTTGTGCTGCCCCTCTCCCATGATGAGGTGGTCCACGGCAAGCGATCTCTGTTAGACAAGATGCCGGGGGACTACTGGCAGAAGTTTGCCAATCTCAGGGCCTTCTTAGGGTATATGATGGGGCATCCCGGCAAGAAACTTTTGTTTATGGGCTATGAATTTGGTCAGTTTATTGAGTGGAAGTATGATGAAGATCTGGACTGGCATCTTTTGGAATATCCCATGCATCGCCAGCTCTGGGAGTATAACAAGGCCTTAAATCACTTTTACAGGGAAAACCCCAGCCTCTGGGAGCTCGATCAAAGCTGGTCCGGTTTTGCCTGGATTGATGCTAATGACAGCGAACAGAGCGTGCTCTCATTTTTAAGAAGGGCCAAGGAACCTGAGGACTTTTTAGTGATTGTAACCAACTTTACACCGGTGGTAAGGGAGCCTTACCGTATCGGTGTGCCGGAGGCCGGCGAATACATAGAAGTGTTTAACAGCGATGATCCTGCCTGGGGAGGTTCGGGTCAGGCTAATGCAGGCGCTTTACAGGCAGAAGATCTGCCGTGGCATGATCAGCCATATTCTTTAGAGCTGAAGCTGCCTCCGCTGGCCACCATCTTCTTGCGCAGGGTCGAGAGTAAAGTAAATCGGGAGGGGTAGTAATGCAGAAGAAGGAAGTTGTCGCTATGCTGCTGGCCGGAGGCCAGGGCAGCCGTTTGGGCATTCTCACTAAGAAATTGGCCAAACCCGCTGTGCCCTTTGGGGGTAAGTATCGGATTATCGATTTTACATTAAGTAACTGCTCGAACTCGGGTATTGACTCAGTTGGGGTGCTGACCCAGTACCGGCCTTTGACCCTCAATGCCTATATTGGGATTGGGAGCGCCTGGGATCTGGACCGGGCAGGCGGCGGTGTCTCTGTCCTCCCCCCTTATATGCGGGAGCAGGGGGGCGAGTGGTATAAGGGAACGGCCAATGCGGTCTACCAGAACATTGACTTTATTGACCAGCATGATCCGGAGTATGTGCTCATCCTCTCCGGCGACCATATTTACAAGATGGATTACAGCAAGATGCTGAGCTACCATAAGAGCAGGGGCGCATCAGCCACCATTGCGGTGATTCCGGTTCCCTGGGAAGAAACCCACCGTTTCGGTGTAATGAAAACAGATGATACAGGCAGGATCACCGAGTTCCAGGAAAAGCCGAAAGTGGCCAAGAGCAATCTGGCCTCCATGGGCGTCTATGTCTTTAACTGGCAGGAGCTTCGGGCTTACCTGGAGGCAGATGAGGCGGATCCAAATTCCAACAATGACTTTGGCCGCAATGTGATCCCAGCCATGCTGGGGGCAGGAGAACCTATGTATGCCTACGCCTTTCAGGAGTACTGGAAGGATGTGGGGACGGTGGACTCCCTCTGGGAGGCGAATATGGATCTGTTGGCTAAAGAGCCTGAGCTGAAGCTCAATGATGCCAGCTGGAAGATCTTCTCCCTGAACCAAACGCTGCCTCCGCAGCTCGTCGGCCCCGAGGCTGATGTGCAGGGTTCCCTTTTAAGCGATGGGTGCCTGGTTTTAGGCAAGGTGCACCACTCGGTAATCTTCACCGGGGCCCAGATCGAAAGAGGGGCTGAGGTTACCGATTCGGTGATTATGCCGGGGGTAAAGATCGGTGAGGGTGCAGTAGTGCATAAAGCAATTATCGGGGAAAACACCATTGTGGAGGCAGGGGCAAAGATTGGAGTGCCGGCAAGGCCTGGTGAAAAGGTTGAAATCGTCAATGAAAACGGCATTACCGTGATCGAAGATAATGTGACGGTGCCGAAGACGATGCGCATTGTGCAGGGCACGGTGCTAAGCGTCGCGGAGTGGCCGGAGTTTCCGGAAGAGTGGATTTCTTAAGGGGGGGAAGTAAAGTGAGAAATTTGTTAGGCATTGTTGATTTGTCAGAACCGACGGAAGGTCTAGGCGAGCTTACCGTGCACCGCACCTTAGGTGCAGTTCCCTTTGGGGGGCGCTACCGGATCATTGACTTTACCTTGAGCAATATGGTCAATGCCGGGATCCGTAATGTGGGCATTCTGCTCAATGACCGTTTCGGTCCCCTCCTCGATCATATTAAAGACGGCAAGGAATGGGACTTGAACCGGCAGCGGGACGGCATGTTCCTTCTGCCCGCGCCCTTGCGTACAGACAGCGGCGAGGGGATCAGCAGCAACTTGATTAACCTCCGCCATAACCGGGGCTACTTAGAAAAGAGCAGGCAGGACTATGTCCTCTTTTCCGGCTGCGGGATGGTGTCCAATATTGATTATCAGGCTGTCTTAGACTTCCACTTGGAGAAAAAGGCCGATATTACAGTAATTTACAGCCAGGTGCAGAATCTGCATGAAGATTCTCCCTACACAGCCCTAGTTGTGGATCAGGGGGGCAGGGTGACAGATATTGCCCTGAATCCGAGGCACTGTACGAGCCGCAAGGTGTCTCTCAATATGTTTGTGTTGCGCAAGGATCTCCTTATAAATCTGGTGGATCATTACAGCGCCAGGCAGAAGCGGGATCTTTTCACAGATGCAGTAATGCCCCGCTTGGCGGAACTGAGGATTTACGGCTATGAACACAGGGGTTATGTGGGGGCTATTAACTCCTTAAAGAGTTACTACCAGCGCAGTATGGATCTTTTAAAGCCCGATGTGTGGCAGGATCTCTTTTTCACCCACGGCCAGATCAGCACTAAGGTTAAGCATGAGGCCCCTGTCCGTTATTTGCCCGGCTCTAAGGTTTCCAACTCCCTGATTGCCACTGGCTGCACTATTGAAGGTACGGTGGAAAACAGCATCCTCTTTAGGGGAGTCGAGGTTGGGGCAGGAGTTGTGATTAAGGATTCCATCGTGATGCAAAAGGCCAAGCTCGGCCCTGGCGTGGCGTTAAGAAATGTAATTTTAGATAAAGACGTAACTATCTCTGCAGGCAAGAGTCTGGCTGGGGATCCCAGTTTCCCGGTTGTGATCAGCAAGGCGGCCACTGTGTGAGGGTAGGGAGGCGATCAAGTGAATGTTCTGTTTGCAGCAGCGGAAGGTGTCCCCTTCTCGAAGACAGGCGGTTTGGCCGATGTGATCGGGGCTTTGCCCAAGGAGCTGAAAAACTTAGGGATTAATGTTGCAGTTGTGCTGCCTAAGTACGGGGATACGCCAAAGGAGTACGCCAGAGAGATGGAGCTTGTGCACCGCATGAGTGTGCAGGTGGGCTGGCGCAATCAATACTGCGGGGTTTTGAAGCTTGTCTATGATGATGTGCCCTTTTATTTTATAGACAATGAATCGCACTTTAAGAGGCCGGGGACCTACGGGTTTTTCGATGACGGAGAGCGTTTTTCCTTCTTTAACCGGGCCATCCTGGAGGCCTTGCCTTTTATGGGCTTTCAGCCGGATTTGATCCACTGTCATGACTGGCATACCGGCATGCTACCGGTGATGCTCACCCAGTACCGCAACCAGGAGTTTTACAGTAAGATCAAGACGATCTTTACAATACACAATCTCCAGTACCAGGGGGTCTTTCCCAAGAGCGTTCTGGGGGACCTTTTGGGACTGGGCTGGGAGCATTTTAATGTGAACGGGGTGGAGTTTCATGATCAGGTGAGCTTTATGAAGGGCGGCTTAAATTACGCCAATGCCCTAACTACAGTGAGTCCCACCTATGCCCAGGAGATTCAGTATCCCTTTTACGGGGCGGACTTAGAGGGGGTGCTGGCCAGAAGGCAGTCCTTTTTAAGCGGAATCTTAAATGGAATTGACACTCGGGAGTGGAACCCCCAGACTGATCTGCATATTACCAGAAACTACAGCTGGCGTTCTTGGAAGCGAAAGGAAGATAATAAACTGGCGCTCCAGGCAGAACTGGGGCTGAAGCAGGATGCAGATATTCCCATGATCGGCATGGTGACGCGGCTGGCCAAGCAGAAGGGTTTGGATTTGGTGGCCCATGTCCTCCCGGAAATTCTGGAGCTTAACTTGCAGATTGTAGTTTTGGGAACGGGCGAAGCCCAGTTTGAGGAGATGTTTAGACACTTTGCCGGCACAAATAAGGATAAGGTCAGTGCAAACATTAAGTTCGAGAATGTATTGGCCCATAAAATTTATGCCGCTTCGGACCTCTTTTTAATGCCCTCCCTCTTTGAACCTTGCGGGCTGGGGCAGATGATTGCTATGCGCTACGGTTCGCTCCCGATTGTGCGGGAGACAGGGGGATTGAAGGACACTGTCGAACCTTATAATGAGGTTTCAGATGAGGGCCTTGGCTTCAGCTTTGCCAATTACAACGCCCATGAACTCCTTGATGCCGTAAGAAGGGCAATCAGTCTCTATGAAAGGGACAAAGACGGGGCCTGGAAAAGGATGGTGGGCAGGGCGATGCGGTCAGATTTCAGCTGGGGAGCCAGCGCCTTGAAGTATAAGGAACTGTATGAAAAAGTGAGCGGTGACTAGAAAGGAGATAGAGGTGGGAAAAGTAATTGCGCTTAATCACAATTGGCGGTACAAAGCGGAGTGGAAGGAAGAGTTTATTGCACCTAGCTTCGATGACAGCAGCTGGGAAGCGGTGCATGTACCCCATGCCAATTTAGAACTTCCCTACAACTATTTTGATGAAAAGAGCTACCAGTTTATCTCGACCTACAGGCAGAGATTCAAGTTGGATCAAAGCCATCAAGGCAAACGAATTTTGGTCAATTTCGAAGCTGTGATGGCTTACGCGGAAGTGTACTTAAACGGAAAACTGGTGGGCAGCCATAAGGGAGGCTATACGCCGTTTAGCATCGACCTTACAGAGCACATTCTATTTGACAAAGAAAACGTCCTTACAGTCCAGGTGGACTCTAGGGAGCGGGATGATATTCCTCCCTTTGGGCATATGATCGACTATCTCTGTTACGGCGGGATCTATCGTGAGGTAAGCCTGAGCATTTTAGATCCTTTATACATCAAAAACGTCTTTGCTAAGCCCCAAAATGTGTTGGCAGAGACGAAACAGGTAGAAACCACAGTGTTCCTTAAGAACACTGACAGCAAAGAACAAACAATTACTATCGAGGTGAACCTCAGCAAAGACGGCCAGGACATGCCGAAGGCACAAAAAGAAGTAACCATAGCTCCGAACACAGAGGAGAGCTTTGATATTTACCTTAAGGATCTAGAAGGGATCAAGCTTTGGGATATTGACAGTCCCAACCTTTATGATCTGAAAGTCAAACTATCTAGAGATAAAGAACAAACAGACAGCTTCCATACCCGCATCGGCTTTAGGGAAGCAGTGGTCAAGCCTGACGGGTTCTACCTCAATGGGGAGAAGATTA
>JAAYOM010000038.1 GCA_012520315.1 Bacillota bacterium
ATCTTCAACGGGATTTTTCTGCATCACCCTCTTGACTTAATACCACAAGTCTACAGTTTAAACCACTCCACAACTCCATTGAGCCTGGTGGCAATGGTGCTGAGATCCTGCGCCGCCGAGGCAATTTGCTCTGTCGATGCTGACTGCTCCTCGGTGATAGCTGCAATGTTCTCACTGCCAGAACCAATTTCAGCAATATCCTCCGTCATATCCTGAACAGAACTGGCAATAGCCTGAATCCGTTCAATAATCAACTGGACTGCGTCACCATTTTCTCTGGTGATGCGGGCGCTGAGCATGGCCTCTTGGTTGCCTTCTTCCATCCCCTGGACCGTTTTTTCTGTACCGGCCTGGATAGTCTGGATCAGAGAGGCAATTTCATGGGTAGCCCTGGATACTTGCTCTGCCAAAGATCTGACCTCATCGGCTACAACCGCAAATCCCCGTCCGTGTTCACCGGCCCTGGCCGCTTCTATAGCTGCATTGAGAGCGAGAAGCTCAGTTTGGGCAGCAATTTGATTAATCACATCTAGGATGCCGCCAATTTGGTCGGTGCTTTTCCCGAGTTCACGGACAGTGGCCGCCAGCTCTTGAATCCGTTTCTCCAGATTCTCACTGGCCTCCACTGCTTTTCTGGTTTCCTCACTGCCGGCCTGGGCCTGAGTGGCCACATCCTGGGCTTCCCCGGCTACTTCACCGGCCTTGCTGTTCAGCCGTTCCACTGTAGAGGCAAACTGATTGACACTGCTGGCTACTTCCTCAATCGAGGCTGCTGTCTCTTCGGTGGCGGCCGAGGTTTCCTGGCTGGTCGATGCCAGATGGGCTGCATTGGCCACTATATCACCGATCACTTCCCTGAGCCTGGTCTGGACCTGCTCCAGTCCCCTATACACATGACCAATCTCATCTTTGCGTTGATAGACGGCCTGTTCCGTGAAATCGCCCGCCGCCATCTGCTCGGCACTTCGCACCAGACCTTGGAGAGGCTTGAGCAGATACGAGATACTTAAAAACAACACCAGGGCAACTGAAAGGATTGATGCAGCAGCCAGAATATATCCTGTACGACGTGAAGCATCCGTTTTTTCCAGGATGTGGGTACGATCCTGGACCACTTTCAAATAGCCGATGACTGAACCTTGATAGTTGCGAAGCGGCAGGAGCATTACAACAGAGCGATTATCTCCTGTGGTATAATATTCCCTGCTGCCCTGCTCGACACGGGAGATCAGCTCTGCTTCTACAGACCACTCATCATCTTCGGCGGTGCCGACCAAAAGGCCGGAATCTTGAACTGTCTCACCGGTCCAGGCCAGGCTCTCAGCGGAAAATTGGTAGATAAAATACTGGCCGCCTAATTCTTCCTGCAGTTCTCGGACGAAGTTAGCTCCAAAATCTCCCCCGAACTCAAAGGACCCTGTATGGGTGCCGTTAAAAAACATAGGTACAACAACCCGAAGGCCATAGCCTCCCCGCCCTTCTTCCAGGCCGGCCACAATCTCCTGGGTACTATTGGCCTCATTAACGGTGAAACGGAAGTCGCCCAGTTGGTCCCCGTAATTGTGGAGCTGGTGGAGGCGGAGAAAGGATGAGGAGTCCGGCATATGAAAATGCATCTGGGCGTATTGGTCCTTGACTGCCTCGTAAACCGGCAGCAGCATCTCAATCATGCTCTCCCGGTCTCTAAGGGCAAACAGCCACTCCACCTCTTTATTCCGTGCCACACTCAGTGCCAGAGCTGTGGTGGCCTCGATCTGATCTTCCAGCTTTCCCTCAATTACCGTCCCGAAGATCTCCATCTCCCTAAGTTCGGCTTCGGTAATAATGTCCAGAGACTGGTTGCTCAAAATCGTGATTGTGGTAAACAGTGCTACAATTGCTACCAAACAGGCTGCCAAAATCAGCTTCATCCGAATTGTCATAACGGCCCCTCCATTCTCATAAGACAGAGTCGATTAGCACAAATAACTTGTGTATAATTGGTTAATTACACATGTTTTATTTGATACCTGCCGCCTTAGGGAGAAATGGAGACCGTTTCTCCTGCAAGGGGAATCAGAGATAGTCGGAGATATAGGGTTTCTTGCGAATCAGAACATCGTCAATGAGTTTAATTGTCTCCCGACTCGCCCGAATGCGGTCGATGGAGAAAAGCTCGGGCGCCCGCTTATAGCCCAAAAGGAGCGTGGTTAGGGTGCCGATTGACAGACTGGCCTCATGTTGGCAGGGCTTGGAGATCAGTTTCGCCTCCCGATTCTGAATCTCCAGATTATAGCTTTTATTATTCCACTCCAGGAAGGGATCGCTCACATGCAGCGTCAGAGAGACTCCGTCAGAGTCAGCGTCAAAGCGATAACGCCTGATAAATGCTTCCACATCGACGATGCGCCCCATGATGTAGGGCCGGATGGTCTCCTTGATGTCGCTGTCCCTAAGGGCAAAGGCGATGGGCTCGCCGGAATAGTTGTTGGCCCGCACTTCATCGATCATGGACTCATGGGCAATAATGTAGCGAAAGAGCCCTTTTTTCGCTTCAGTATTGAGATAGACCACTTCCTTCACATACATTATGTCCTCATCGATGCGGTAGACAAGGTAGCCTAAGGGCCTGTCATCGGCGGAATAATAGATGGCCACCGTTGTGTCGTCAACGTCCCAGCGCCAATACTCGTCCCAGGCTAAATCATTGCGAAACAGGCAGCCATGGGTCCGTTTAGCAAACTTGTTGTGCAGGCTCAGCAAATCAGAACTGTCCTCAGACACCCTGCGGACATAGCCGGCAACATCCTCATCCACCAGCATGTTCGGATCTGTAATCCGCCAGGTCATCTTGTCAGAAATGATTTCCCAGCCCCGCTTGCGATAGAGGGGAATGGAATAGGGATACAAAATCGCCAGGGTCTGGCCTTTGGAGCGCATTTCACTCAAGCTCTCCTTCATCAGCCTTGACATTAACCCCAGACCCGAATACTCTGGATAGGTGGCAACACTGGTAATAAATCCGATGGGAAAGATTCTGGAATGGACGTTCATGTCCATGGGAACCACCGCAAATTGTGATACCAGCGTATTGCCGTCAAAACAGCCTAGGACATGCTCATGCTCCAACACTGGAAACTTGGACTGCCTTATGTCGTCATGCCCCCAGCCGTAGTCGCGCAAGGTCCTTTCGGTCACTTGAAAGGCATAGCGCAAGAGCTCATGGTACTGATCAAGTTCTGCAATCGTTAACTTCCTGAATGTAAACTCTATGTTTCTAATGGTCTCCACCTTCTTGTCCAGCGTGCCTTCCGTTTCGCCAACAGTCTAAGCATTCCCTTCCGTCCCAGAGAATCTTCCCAGCATTGACACTTTTGGCCACTTCGCATAAAATCGAGCCAAGGAGCAAGGAAAAAGAGGTGTGAGATATGATCAAGATAGTCAATGATAAAAATACAGACCCCCGCATCAATCTGGCTGTTGAAGAATATGCCCTTAATTACCTGGACCCCGGCGAAGACTACGCTATTTTATGGCAAAATGAACCTGCAGTCATTATCGGCCGCAATCAAAACACTGTGGCTGAAGTAAATGCTCCCTACATCAAAGAGCACGGCATTCATGTAGTTCGCCGCTTATCCGGCGGCGGAGCTGTCTACCATGACTTCGGCAATCTTAACTTTACCTTTATTGTCGATGCTGACAAATCTGTGGTCAGCAATTTTGAATACTTTACCAAGCCGGTGATTGAAGCCCTGGCCAGCCTAGGCGTGAAAGCTGAGTTTTCGGGGCGGAATGACATTACAATTGACGGAAAAAAATTCTCCGGCAATGCCCAGTATTGGTCTAAGGACAGGCTGCTCCACCACGGTACAATCATGTTTAATTCCGATTTGTCTGTGGTACAGGAAGCGTTGAATGTTAAGCTGGATAAAATTCAGTCTAAAGGAGTAAAGTCGGTACGCAGCCGGGTAACCAACATTTTCCCCCATCTGCCTGAACATATCACCATCGAGGAGTTTAAGGAAACACTCTGGCGCTACCTGATTCCAGGGGACAAGGTGCAGGAATATGTCCTCACCGAGCAGGACTGGTCGATCATTAAGGAACTGAGCGATCGGCGCTATGCCCAGTGGGAATGGAACTACGGGGCCTCCCCTGAGGCAGAAGTCGAAAAGGAAGAGCGCTTTGCCGGCGGCAAACTCGAACTGAAGTTCAATGTTGTCGACGGGGCGATTCAAGATATGCACATTTTCGGCGATTTCTTCGGTAAAAAAAATGTGCACGCCTTTGCCCAGCTGCTCAATGGACATGACTATCGTGAGAGCGTGATTGCCAAGCTTTTAGAAGACGTTGACTTTGAAAGCTACTTTATAAATATTACGAGGGAGAATTTCCTCAGCTGTCTGTTTTCTTAAAGAAAGCAAATGGGAGGAGCAGGCGTTAGACTTGCTCCTCCCTTTTTTTATGCCTGAATCCTTTGTCCGGCTGCGACCGGTTTCTTAAAGAAATGGATGGCCTGATCGATGGTGGCTTGGGCCGCTTCCATGATAATTTCTGAGGATGTAGGATGGGGGTGAATTGCCCCGGCTAAGTCATGGATCGTCCCCTCTAGCTCGAGGGTGGCTACCGCCTCAGAGATCAAATCTGTGGCCTGGGCAGCTATGATGTGCACGCCGAGCACTTCCCCATATTTATCATCGGCGACAATTTTGACAAAACCCTCCGCTTCGCCGTCTGCCAGGGCCTTTCCATTGGCTGCCAAGGGGAAGGTGCCGATTTTCAGCTGATGCCCTCTTCTGGCCGCTTCCTCTTCAGTCAGACCTACAACTGCAACTTCTGGAAAAGAATAAATCCCTGCCGGCACTTTGTCGTAGTTGATGGCTGCATTGCCGCCCAGGATATTTTCTACAGCAACGATGCCTTCGGCAGAGGCCACATGGGCCAGCATCTGCTTGCCGTTCACATCGCCGACGGCATACACTCCAGGAATGCTGGTCTCAAGCCTCAAATCAGTACGAATGCCCAGACCCTCCAATTCCAGCCCCAGACTTTGCACTGCCTCAATATTAGGCCTGCGGCCGAGGCTGACGATGATCTTATCGGCCTGAAACTGCCTCCTTGCCCCTTCCACCTGGGCAAAGACTTCAGCTCCGGCAAAACGTTCGATCTCCGCACCTTCATAGATCTCCACACCCTTTTTCCTCAAGATGCGCAACATATACTGGCGCAGATCCTGATCAAGACCCCCTAGAACCGAGAACTTTTCCAGGACAGTTACTTTGCTGCCTAGGGCATTAAACAGAGCAGCAAATTCAATGCCCACCACCCCGCCGCCTACGATAACAAGTTCTCCTGGAATCTCAGGCAGGTTCAGGGCACCGGTACTGTCGACGCTGTGGCCCTCTGCCATAGAGTTTTCCAAGCCGGGAATGGGCGAAATGTTAGGGCGGGAGCCGGTGGCAATAATCAGATGTTCTGCAGCAATTGTCCGGCCGTCAACTCTAATGGTGAAAGAGTCCAGCACCTCGCCGTAGCCGCTTACTACTTCCACACCATTTTTCTCGAGCAGACCCTTGACTCCCGAGGTGAGTTGGCCTACCACAGTGTCTTTCCGCTTGAGCATAGTTGGCCAGTCCAGGGAAATTTCATGCTTATTCCCAAGTTTAATGCCGTAGCTGGCAGAATTCAGGATGTCCTGGTACATTTTCGCGCTTTTCAAAAGGGTCTTGGTGGGAATACAGCCTTCGTTCAGGCAGACCCCTCCCACCTCTGACTTTTCTACCAATACGGTCTCGGCCCCGAGCTGGGCGGCCTTAATGGCCGCCACATAGCCTCCGGGACCGCCGCCTAAAATGGCGATCTTAAAGTCCATTTCCCTCCCCCTTTCCTAGCTCAAAAGCAGGAGCCGCGGCTGCTCAAGAAGGCCCTTCAGGCGCTGCATGAACCGGCCCGCGCTCCCTCCGTCGATAAAGCGATGGTCGAAAGCCAAGGTAAGTGGGAGAATATGCCGGATCACGATTGAGTCGTCGTCGGCGACAACTGGCTTTTTGGTAATGGTACCGATGCCTAAAATCGCGGCTTCGGGATGCTTAATCACCGGGATACCTGAGAGGGCTCCCACCGCCCCGTAGTTAGTTACGGTAAAGGTCCCCCCCTGGATCTCATCCAGGGCAAGGGTGCGTTCCCTTGCTTTATCAGCCAGCTCTGCAACTTGCTTGGCTAGAGGCAAAATGCCAAGGTAGTTGGCATTTTTAATAACCGGCACCAAAAGCCCATCAGGCGTATCTACCGCAATTCCGATGTTGTACTGTTTCTTGAGCACAATCTCCTGCGTGTCAGCGGCAAAGGTCGCATTAAAGATGGGGAATTCCTGCAGGGTCAAAGCCGCTGCCTTAAGGATCAGCGCCATGTAGGTCAGTTTGACGCCTTCTTGTTCTGCCAGTTCCTTAGCTTCGCTTCTAAATTTTACAAGTTCAGTTACATCAATTTCTCCCATGACCGCCGCATGGGGAATCTCCTGTTTAGAGAGGGCCATGGTTTTGGCAGCGGCCTTGCCTAACTGTGTCAGGGGGACCCGTTCTTCCCCTGTTGGAACTGTCCCATTTGTTGCAGTTGACATAGCCGCGGGAGCTAGTACCGTACTCGCCTCCTCCGGAGGCCTGCCAATCTGGGCTGCCTGGCGAATGTCTTCTTTCATCACTCTGCCGGCCGGGCCGCTTCCCTGCACCTGGCTGATGTCCACCCCGAGCTCCCTGGCTAAATGCCTGGCCACAGGGGTAGCCAGAACCTTGCGTCCAGAAGGGGCAGAGGCACCGTTTTTCGCTTCTCTGCTTGTTTCCAGAACAAAGGAAGAGGTTTCCAGCATGCCCACGACGCCCGCGTTTTCTTCTTCCACTGCCTCCATCTGCTTTTCCTTAGGTGTGGGTTCGGGCTGCCGCTGAGAGGCAGCTGCGGAGTCACTGATAATCACTACTACATCGCCCACATTGATGGTGTCTCCGACGGCGCCATGGCGAGAGAGAATGGTGCCTCCTGCGGGGGATGGAATTTCCGCGTTGACTTTATCCGTTTCCACCAAAAACAGGGAGTCCCCTTCTTTGACCTTCTGCCCAACATCTACAAACCATTTTAAGATCACGCCCTCGGCAATACCTTCACCGATATCGGGAAATCTAAATTCAAGCATAGTCAACTCTCCCCTCTAGTAGTTGGCAACCTTTTTGATGTCATGGGCCATGCGCGGAGCGTCCAGAAAATAGTGGTGCTCGCCCCTGGGAATGGGAATGGTTACATCAAAGCCGGCGATCCGGGTCGGAGGTGCCTCAAGGTGCAGGAATGCGCCTTCGTTAACCAGGGCAATGAGCTCTGCACCGGGTCCGAAGGATTTGGCTGCCTCGTGGACGACCACAAAGCGGCCGGTTTTCTTCACTGATGCGATAACTGTCTCCCGATCAATAGGTGAGATGGTGCGTAAATCGATGACTTCAGCGCTGATGCCCTCCTCTGCCAGAAACTGCTCTGCCTTGAGCACTTCATGGATATAAGCGCCCCAGGAGACAACGGTCACATCTGTTCCTTCTTTTAGAATCTTGGCCTTGCCGATGGGAATGGTGTAATCCTCTTCCGGGACCTCCTGCCTGAAGGCCCGGTAGATCTTGGATGGCTCCAAAAAGATGACCGGATCGGGATCGCGAATCGCCGCCAGAAGCAAGCCCTTGGCGTCGTAGGGCGTCGATGGGGTGACCACCTTTAGTCCGGGTATATGCCCAAGGAGGGTATCCAGGCTCTCGGAATGGTGTTCAAGTGCCTTGATTCCGCCGCCATGGGGCATGCGAATCACCATGGGCAGGTTGTAGCGGCCCCGGGTGCGGTTCCGCATCCTGGCCACATGGGAGATGATCTGGTTGTAGGCAGGATAGATAAAACCAGAGAACTGAATCTCTGCTACCGGCCTGAGGCCGTTAATGGCCATGCCTACAGCAGTGCCTACAATGGCCGATTCCGCAAGGGGCGTATCGAACACCCGCTTTTCTCCGTACTTTTTCTGCAAACCTACTGTGGCCCGGAACACTCCCCCTTCCAGTCCCACGTCCTCTCCAAAGACAACCACACTCTCGTCACGGCCAAGTTCCAAATCTAGGGTGTGGTTAATTGCGCTGATCAGATTCATAACAGCCATCTACTCCACCTCCTTGAGGTACTGCACATACTCTTCGTACTGCTCAGTCAAGTGCCCAGGCGTTTCCTGGAAATGATACCGGAAAATATCCTCCAATTTAGTTTCGCCAGATGCCTCCACTTTGCGGAAAACTTCCAGCGCTTCCGCGCCGTACTGCTCGCTGAGGCTGCTGTCTTCTTCCTCACTCCAGATGCCTTTATTAATCAGGTAAGCCTTCATCCGCTTCATGGGATCTTTGCTCTGCCACCTTTCCACTTCTTCATCCTCACGGTACTTGGTGGGATCATCGGAGGTGGTATGGGCGCCGAGCCGATAGGTGTAGGCCTCTATCAGGGTAGGTCCGCCGCCGGATCTGGCCCGCTCTGCCGCTTCTTTTGTGGCTGCATACATGGCCATCAAATCATTACCGTCAGCCAGGATGCCGGGAATGCCTGCAGCCACCGCCTTTTGGACAAGAGTTTCTGCCCGGGTCTGTTTCTGCCTGGCGACAGAGATTGCATACTGGTTGTTTTGGATAATAAAAACAACGGGCGCATTAAAGACACCCGCGAAGTTCAAGGCCTCGTTAAAGTCGCCGGTGGAAGTCCCTCCATCGCCAACATAAGCCACAGTTACATCCTTTTCACCTTTGATCCTGCTTGCCATGGCAATGCCCACTGCATGTTGCAATTGGGACGCAATCGGAACTGCAATGGGCAGCACCCGTACATCTTCAGGAAACTGACTGCCAAACTCATTACCGTACCAATAGAGATAGACTTTCTCCAGATCTACTCCCCGCAGCAGCCAGGCTCCAAGCTCGCGAAAGGCCGGCACTAGCCAGTCCTGATCAGCCATGGCCGCCGCGGAACCCACTTGGGCGGCTTCCTGTCCGGTATTGGGCGCATAGGTGAGCATGCGGCCCTGCCTTTGCAGTTTCAAGGCGTTGTCGTCGGCACATCTGGTTCTGACCATCACTTTATAGAGCTCCAGCCATTTTTGATCGCTGATTTCCGGAACAAGATCGGGCTGCAGAATTTTTCCTTCTTCATCCATAATCTGAAACATATTACCGTGCAATGGACCGTACTGTTCAATCAACATGGCAGCACATCCTTTTCAGATATAATTATTACCAATTTGGTTATATTAAGTATAGCAAGAATGAGAATCGTTTTCAATCACTTTATATAAAAATAGGCCAGGTACCGATCAACTTTGCTCCGTAGAGTCAAAAGGATCGAAAACCTGGCCTGGCATTTCTGCTATTTAGAGAAGAAAAGGCGGTACTACCAGCAATAACAGCAGTGCAGTCACAAGCATAAACAATGTTTCTTGTTCCTGCAGCACCTGCTGTAAGCGAATCTGGGCAATTGCATATGAGTCGGGCGCGTTAATCACAACCCGGTCGATGGGCTCACCGATCCTGGCAAAGAGCCGGGCCCCGGCGTTGCCGTCGACCATGCGCGATACCCCGTCGATCAGATCGTCTCCCCGGAAGAAATCTACCGTATACGTGAAGGTAGCAAAGGAACTGGGCTCGAGTTCGAATCCGAAAATTCGGACTGGGCGTGATAGGTCGATCCTCAGGGCTGGATCATCAGTGAAAAGGACATCTGGATTTGGGCTTTCCGAGAAGGGCGGCGAAGACCAGGTGGCCCAACCAAGTGGGACCGGTCCTAGCTTGGTCATGGGTGTACTGAAAGTTAGAGTAATGTCGTCGCCTGAAAGCGAATCAACGATACTTGCGAAAGGAATGCCCGAGATGTCGATCTTAGTGTTTAGAGGGACAGGCCCTCGATCAATTGGATCAACTTAATCGCTATTCGTAAAATTGATCGAGGGCCTGTCCCGAATTAAAGTGTTACCTCAACAGGGTGAACCTGGCCGTCAGTGAGGAGAGGGAGCTTGTTGCCTGCGATTTCTTTGCCGTCCACCGTTATCCGGGGGGCGCCTTTGCTCACGCCGCCGGGGTTAGAAATGCGAATTTGGTAGCGAGTGCCGCGGAACTCCCGCTCCACTCGGTACTCTCTCCAGGACGGAGGAATGCAAGGATCAATGACCAATCCATCCCAGTCGGGCTTGATGCCAAAAATCGCTTGGGTAATGGCTGCATAGTTCCAAGCGGCAGTGCCGGTGAGCCAGGAGTTCTTTGCCTGCCCGAAGTTGACTGCATCCCTGCCTGCAATCATCTGGGCATAGACATAGGGTTCCAGGCGGTGTAGCTCTGAGATATCTTCGCGGTAGGCAGGACAGATCTTTTTGTAAAGCTCAAAAGCCCGCTCCCCCCGGCCGATAACTGTTTCTGCGATCATAACCCAAGGGTTATTATGACAGAAAATTCCAGCATTTTCCTTATAACCGGGTGGATAGGAGGAAATCTCCCCCAGCTCAGGATAATAGACAGAATAGGGCGGGGTGTTCAAAATGATGCCGTGTTCCGTCTCTAGATGTTCAGCCACCGAATCTAAGGCTAGCCTCGCCTCGCCAGTTTCCACTCCGATGCCCGCCATCACACAAAAACCCTGCGGTTCAATAAAGATCTTCCCCTCGGCGCACTCGTTGCTTCCTACCTTCTGCCCCGCTGCATCATAAGCCCTCAAGAACCATTTCCCGTCATAACCGTGCTTAAGGACTGCAGCAATCATCTTTTCCATATGGACTTGTGCCTGCTCAGCTTCGCCCGTCAGATTTCGCCTGCGGCAGATCTCAATAAAGTCGGGAGCAGCGTAGACAAAGAGGCCTGCGATAAACACAGACTCTGCCACTGGCCCTTCCGAAGGGCCGGTAGTTTGGAAAGACTCGCCCGGTTCTTCGGAGAAGCAGTTGAGATTGAGACAGTCATTCCAGTCTGCCCGTCCGATCAAAGGCAGTCCATGGGGTCCAAGGTTAGTAATCACATGGTAAAAGGACCGTTTCAAATGTTCAAAAAGGCTGGCAGTGTTGTCGGGATCGCTGTCGAAGGGTACCTCTTCATCCAGGATGGCAAAGTCCCCTGTTTCCTTGATGTACGCGGCTGTGCCCACAATCAGCCAGAGGGGATCGTCGTTAAAGCCTGAGCCAATTGCGTGGTTGCCCTTCTTGGTTAAGGGCTGGTACTGGTGATAGGCGCTGCCGTCCTCAAACTGGGTCGAGGCGATATCTAAAATCCGCTGGCGGGCCCGGGCCGGCACCTGGTGCACGAATCCCAGAAGATCCTGGTTGGAATCGCGAAAGCCCATGCCCCTGCCAATGCCAGATTCGAAGTAGGAAGCACTGCGGGACATGTTAAAGGTCACCATGCATTGATAAGGGTTCCAGATGTTGACCATGCGGTCCAACTTCTCATCGCCACTTTGGATCTGAAACTTGCTTAAGAGTTCTTCCCAGTAGGACTTCAGGCTGCCCAGCGCATCTTCCACTTGGGTGTCTGTCTGGAACTTGGCCATCATGTCATAGGCTTTAGTTTTGTTGATCACGCCCGGCTCGGCCCATTTTTCGCCTTTGGGATTTTCTACATAACCCAGGATGAAAATAAAGGATTTCTCTTCCCCAGGGCCGAGGTGTGTTTGAATCTGGTGGGAACCGATGGGAGACCAACCGCTGGCCAGAGAGTTTTTCGCGCGCCCGGACAGCACAGCTTCCGGATCGGCAAAGCCGTTGTACAGCCCCAAAAAGCTCTCCCGATCGGTGTCAAAGCCCGCAAGGGGACTGTTGACAGAGAAGAAGGCAAAGTGATTGCGCCTCTCTCGATACTCGGTCTTATGGTAGATGGTAGAACCCGCTACTTCCACCTCACCTGTACTGAAATTGCGCTGAAAGTTCGTCATATCATCCTGGGCATCCCAGAGACAAAACTCCACCAGCGAAAAGAGGGATACCGACTTAGGCCGATCCGTCTCGTTTGTGAGCTTAATCTGCATTATTTCCCCATTGAAAAAAAGTGGCACAAAGAAAAGCTGCTCTACCCTCAAACCGCCCCGAACACCTAGAATTCTGGTGTAACCAAGGCCATGGCGGCACTCATAGAAGGACAGTTCTTTTTTCATGGGCTTGAAACTAGGAGTCCAGCAATCTCCGCCGTCATTAATGTAAAAATAACGGCCACCGTCATCCAGCGGCACATTGTTGTACCGATAGCGTGTGAGCCGCCGCAGGCGTGCATCCTGATAGAAAGCATAGCCGCCGGCAGTATTGGAGATCAGGCTGAAAAATTCTTGCGAGCCCAAGTAGTTGATCCATGGGTAGGGAGTTTTTGGGGATGTAATCACATATTCCCGGTTTTGATCATCAAAGTACCCGAACTTCACCTTATCGCACCCCTTTTGTCATTTTCTTCATGCGTGATCTATTCACCGTTATCCACTTTTTCCCTTTCTCGAACTTCGCTTCCTGCCAAAGACAAAAAAAGAGCAAGCTCCCTAAATCCTCTTAGGAATGCCTGCTCTCTTGTTTAACACTGTTCTTTATTTGCTACGGCCGGTAATTCTCAGCTTAAAGGCCCTGATCTTTGTGATATGCCTGCTGGTGTAAATCACTCCGGTGACCAGTGCGCCAAAGGCAAGGCCTAGCAGAAAATCACCCAGGTTGTTATAAAAGTCGATTTCTGCCAAACCCCGAACCTGCAGAAACATGTGCATCCCTAGGGCAACCAGACCTGCAATTAAAATGTACCGCAGCCTCCGTGATAAAAGCAACTTCTCGCTGCTGCCGTAATTAGCAATTTGAAGCATTGCCTCTTCCCTATCCCTTTCCATAGCAGCCTCCTTTCTCGTCGCGTCGAGCAGCTCGCCGACAGTGATCCCGAAAAAGTTGGCCAGTGCAATCACTAAGTCAAAATCAGGCATGTTCACCCCATTCTCCCAGCGGGAGATACTACGGTTGGAAACTCCCAGTTCCTCAGCGAGCTGTTCCTGGGTAAGACCTTGCTCTTTGCGCAACTCCCTGACGAAACTGCCTATTTTCTCTTGACTCATTGCTGACCACCTCTTTCTACACCTACTCTAGCTTTTTCTGCTGGAAAAGAACACGACACAAAGCGAGAATTTCGCCTTTCCCCACAGGACAGTTGTGTCTGAGCTGGTGAGACAGGAGTGTCCCGGCCATTTCTCTTCAGCCTGCAACCGGGGCAAAAGACAGAACCAACAATTGTCTAAGGGCGAATATTATGGTAAACTAATGTCACAGATTTTTAATAAGGAGGGACGAATTTTGAGTAAAGAAGAAAGAAGAAACAAAGTAGTGGAAGTATTGAACAAAGCCAAAGCCATGGAGCTGCAGGCCATTCACCAGTATATGCATCAGCATTACATCCTCGATGATATGGACTATGGCGAGCTGGCCAAGCAGGTGAAGCTGATTGCCATTGACGAAATGCGTCATGCCGAAGCCCTGGCCGAAAGGATCAAGGAGTTAGGCGGAGAACCTACAACCGAACTGTCCGGTCCGGTAGTCAAGAGGCAGGAACTCAAAGAAATTTTCCCATTTGATGCCAATGAAGAAGAAGAAGCTGTCGAGGCTTATACAGAGTTTGCCAAGATTTGTCGGGAGAACGGCGACACCGTGTCAGCCCGTCTCTTTGAGATGATTATCGAGCATGAACTGGATCACTTTAACTGGTTTGATAATGTGGATACCCATATCGAAAACCTCGGAGATGCCTACCTCTCCCGCCTTGCCGGGACAGACGCATCCACCGGCCCTGCCAAGGGCTTTGCCTTTGGTGATGACGAGTAAGTGTTCTGACGTATTAAAGCCCCTGTCTAAGGGGCTTTTCTCATTGTATCTCCACTGCGTTGTGCTAGGCTTCCACATCAAGCAGGGAACCTAGATGGGGATTGACCGAGAGCTCCATCTGCTTAGCCGATTCGATCAACTTGAGCAGATCAGCTCCCTGCTCTTCCATCACATCTTTGGCCATTCCGGCCAGGCGAGTTCCTACTGCAAGCCTGATTTCCTGCGCCTTTAACGAAGAAGCAAGTGAGGCAATATTCATGACCATATCCGCCACCATCCTTTACTGCAGGCTACTCTTTCCCAGCTATTTTACTCCAAGTTCCCCCAGGAGTAAAATAGCGGTTCTGATTGCATCTTGACATACTTCCCGCTTATTTCCCCCGAACTTCTCTTTAGCTTCCTGATCCCTAGGATCATAGCCGAGAAGATCACGACAAAGCAGGGTACCTTTACGCTCCGCATATTTCTCCATAAACTCCAGCGTGCGCCCGCCCATTCTTCTCTTTCCGTCTAGATCGTCTGCAATGCAGGTTCCTTCCCTCAGGCCGAGCACCATCAGGGCACCGGTTACAGCGCCGCACACTTCACCGCAGCGCATTCCTCCTCCAAAACCTGCCGCCAGCTTAAGGGCAAGTTTAGCCTGTTCATGCTCTGCGAAGGCTCCGACAACGGACTGGGCACAGTTAAATCCTCCGTCAAATAATCTAAAGGCCACATCCACTCTATTGTTCATTGAAGTTTCCCCCCGCCTTGGTCATTAAAGCAGTACTTCCCTTTTCTCTCCAGCATTTCCTGCTGCTTGCGGTATTGAGGTGCTAAAAGGCTGGTCTGAAAAGGCACCCCAATTTGAGGTGCCTTTTCGCGTCAGTTGTGAAGGATTCGACAGGCCCCGCCTTCAGGAAAGTAAGCTAGGGAACCAATTGAATGTTTTCCAAGTGGGCAAACAGCTCATGGGTGGGAGGATCTCCGTAGACTCTCCCTGTTGAAGAAAAGTATTTAATCTGCGATCTGCCGCTGTCGCTGTAACCATGGCCAATCAAACCCGCCACATAGGTTCTACCCCTTATGTCACCTCTGTTGTTCAGATCGCTGGCCTGAACTTCGGTAACATCATGACGGTTGTTTACCCTTAACCCTCCGAATAAACCTGCCACATAATCTGTTCCAGTGATCATACCGGTGTTCTCCAGTGACTCTAATGTCAGCGTCTCGATTGCGTAGCTCTGCGATTCGTTCTTCAGGCTGCCTGCAATGCCGCCAACATACTGGGCCCCGGCTATGTTGCCGTGATTAGTGAGGCCCGACATAGTGTAAGATCCCCCTTGGGGGCAATAGCCAAAGAGGCCCCCTACATAGGCTCCTTCGCCTTTGTAGTCAATATCCACTGTGTTGGTGCAATTTTTCGCCCAATAACCCTGGCCGGCAAGACCCCCAACATAGGCATAGAGTTCGCCGGAAACTGAGATATGCCCTGTAGCCTGCAGGGTTGAGCCTTTGTTTGTGCAGTTCTCCAAGCCGATGTTGACCAGTTTCCCGCCTATGCAGCCTGTGTAGGCCAAGGCTTCGATATTGGATGAGTTTGAAGCCTTTTTGATGTAGGACTACTGCCCGCTGTCGCTGTAGCCCTCCCCAACCAAGCCGCCGACGTAGGTATTGCCCTTGACATCGCCGCTGTTGCCCAAATCGCTGCCATGGATTACTGTGACATCATGGCGGTTACTTGCATTAAGCATGCCAAACAAACCTGCCACATAATCTGTTCCAGTGATCACACCGGTGTTCTCTAGTGACTCTAACGTCACCGTTTCAGTGTTGTAGGTTTGTGATTCGTTCAACAGACAGCCCGCAATGCCGCCAACATAGTCCATGC
>JAAYOM010000006.1 GCA_012520315.1 Bacillota bacterium
TACTGGTAACCCCAAATCGTCTCCCAATATCGTGTAAGGTCCCTAGTACCAACGCGATCTCTGGATCCAAGTGCGGGCACCTCTGTGCAATCAACTGCGCCGCTTTACCCACATGAAGCGAATGAGACACCCAGCGACCCGGATTCAATTTCTCAGCCTCGGTCAAAAACGCCTTAGCTTCCTCAACACTAGGAGTATCATCCCTAGTATTCTTTATACCATTCACAAAGATTACCTCGTTTCAATTCGTAACCTGAGGTTAGAATTTCTCCATCCATCTGGCATCACACCTAGTGAATACACAATTCCACGTGGCACGGGAATTACCTGCAATGTGAAGTGCGCTACCGCGCTGATGCCTCTACCTAATTGATCACGAAGGAGATCAACCAACCTAAACCACTCGTACAAATAATTCATAGACGTACCAAGTGATTCTCGCAATTACTTACACTAATCAAAAGTGTCCTGCGCAAATCCCACCTTCGGCACCATTGCTTTCAATTGCCTAGTTTAGCTGGTCTTTTTTATTCTATGAGGGCGTTAGCTCATCATTTGCTAATCAAGCAGAACTATCGAGGTTTAGAAATCGAGGTTTGGAACCAACCACATACTTAAATTTGGAGTGCGTCGCCGAAGAATTGGG
The DNA here is from genome assembly GCA_012520315.1 of Bacillota bacterium. GTDB lineage: Bacteria > Bacillota > Limnochordia > Darwinibacteriales > Darwinibacteriaceae > UBA5420. The sequence goes on from JAAYOM010000006.1 coordinate 647, forward strand.
CGGCGCTTTTTTTCATGGTTGGACTCACATGTGAGTGGGTGTCAAGAGTCAATGAAATATTGGCGTGATCCAGGCGTTCCTGGACCACTTCTACATACAGTACTACGATGCACACCGTTCCTGCTTTCTCCCATAACGACCTTGGCATGAGGGCAAGCGCCATTAATGCCCTTGATAAAGTGCTGGAGGCCGTAGACATGAAAGACTTGATCTAGGCCTAGCGGATCTCAGGGGCAATCTTATGATTGAATGCGCTGTTCCGCAAGCTTGAAAACCGTCTCATCATTCCTGACCGAGATAACTACAATCGTCATGATTTCTTGTTCCCGGACAATGCCTATACTACCCTGAGCCCTGATTTCCGGAGCTTAATCTTACAATAGCCTGCGAGCTGCGCTGTCGCACGGTTACCAAGAGGCTTGCCATAACCACCTTCATGATTGGGCAGTGGATTATGGGCAACTTTCTCTATTGCCTTGAGCACCTGCGTGCGCTGGGTTCTATCTAGTCGATGTAGATCCTTCCGAGCCATCTCATGGTATACAATGTCCCACGCCATCACTCAATCTCCACATCAATGTCATCTAGTTCTGCCGGATCAATCTCTAGCTCTTTCAGGACATCTTTATGGCTAACAAATCGGATGGTTCAGACGACTTCATGCGCTCTTCTGCTTCTGCATGTAAGAGGAAATTCTCTATCATATCCATCAGTTCTGTATATTTCTTGGGATCAAGCAGAACGCAGATTGGCTTGTTGTTCTTCACAACAATCTTGGTTCCGCTCTTGGCTACTTCTTCAAAAATCTTGCCTGCCTCACCTTTGTTGAAACGCGATATAGGGACAATGGACTCCATGAGATCACGCATGTCTTTCTCAAACATTTGCCACACCTCTTTCTAATCGTCATCACTAGTGTTCACTGTATCAGTAATTAAATTATAATTTCAGCCAATGTATTTGTCGATATATTTATCGATATAAACCGCCAGGCTTGAATAAACCCCCTGTGTCAGGGTAGTTGTCGTAGGGTCAGTCCACAGTAAAGTATCGTTAAAACAGAGGACTTACGGTAGAGTCAACAATGGTCAGATACAGTGAAGAGTTTAAATACTCAATTGTTAGCAAGATGATGCCGCCACAGAACCAGTCTGTGGCTGACACAAGTCTTCATGTTCGCAGTATACTCTACCGAATCTCGATATGAACTTCCTTCCCTAGATCCTTGGCCACCTTCACCACAAAATCCAGAGAAGGGTTATAGGAGCCACTTTCAAATCTGGATATATTGGACTTCTGGGCACCCACGCGCAGAGCCCATTCTTCCTGTGTTAGACGTTGAGCGTTCCTCTCTTCAATTATTTGTGAGATCACCTCATAGCGGGGTTTTAGCTTTTCGTACTCAACCCGAACTCTTCATCCTTCATCAGTTGTTCTCTTCGAACTTCACACTAGGTTTGCGTCTGCCATCAGTACCTAGTTTACCCATACCTACACCTTCTCTCGTAGTCTGCTTTATATTTGCGGGCCCGCTCTAACTCCCGTGCGGGGTCTTTTTACTCTTCTTCACACAGCCATGAAGTAAGACGAATGTATTCCGCTGAAGAGAGAAGTAAAAGATTCTAGAAATATCGGACGAAAACTTAATCCGTAGCTCATAGAACCCTTTGTTATTCTTCCCTTTTATTGGTTTAGTTCTCGGAGTCGGGGCCATGCGCCCTCAGCAACTCAATCTCACTATATGCCTTAGCTCGCATCTTTGGCTGCAGAGATAGTAGAAACTCCATCGCTGGTACTTTACCGCTTTCAGTCTGATAATACTCCAAATTCTAGTCCGCCCGCAGCCGCCCTCCAAAAACAACGCGTCTTTCCTGCCTCTTTCGATCATAAACCCGATATCCATTTACTCATCCTGACGCGCATATCTTAATGCCCGCAGCGCAAAGGCCAATACCTCGTGTAGGCGGGGGGCAGTTCTATGCTGGAACTACTGGCAAAGAGCTGTTCAATGGAAACTTCTTTGCGGAAGGGATCAAACTTCAAACAAAAAAATTGTAGAAGTCGCATACACGACCTCTACAAACGATTCTACATAGAGCTCCCCTCGTTTTCACGCTATCCTACCTATTCATCAATCAAGTTCCCCTAGGATGAGTATGGAGTTGTACTCTGTAACTGCCAGCTGATCACCTTTGGGCGACCAAGCTAGAGCCTGCAGACCCCAACCCACACCAGGGTACGTATAGAGAATTTCCCCAGTGCCAATGTCCCAAATTCTAACAGTACCATCATGGCTGCCCCCTGCCAGATAGCGCCCACAAGGAGACCACTCCACAACGGTAACTAGGCTCTCATCGCCAGCCAAGCTCCTCACGATCTGATCTGTTTCTAGATCCCAAACCAAAACAGTCCGATCATAACCAGAACTAGCTAAGTACTTGCCATCAGGAGACCAAGCAATGGATCGCACCCAATTGGTGTGCCCCTTAAGTTCTTTGATTTCCTTCCCCGTTACACCGCTAAAGACATGAACAGCCTGATCGTAACCTCCAAAAGCAATTTGATCGCTGTGGGGAGACCAAGCAACGGTAGTAATCCACCCTTGGGGACTTTGTATACCTACTAACTGGGTTCCTGTGGGTACATCCCAAATTGCCACAGTGTTATCCCAACTGGCGCTCGCCAGCCTCCTGCCATTAGGCGCCCAGCTTACAGAAAGAACTACGTCTTCATGGCTAACGGATTTCATCCCGACAGCGAATTCAAAACCCTTTTCATGTAAAAATGGCTTTTTTATGCGTTCAGTGAAGGCACCGAGGTATTCGCCTTCCGTCACATTCCAAACCCGCACAAACAAATCATGCCCACAACTGGCTAGAAAAGTGCCATCCGGTGACCAGGCAAGTTCCTCCATAGGCCCGCTATGGCCAGGAAGCAGTTGAAACAGTTCCTTGCGTGCCTCGAGATCCCAGATTCGGATATACCTGTCTTCCCCTCCGGAGGCCAGATAATCTCCCTGAGGCGACCAGGCCAAAGCCTTAATAGCAGCGTTGTGACCCGCAATTTTCGCTAGATTCTCCCCCGATTCTGCCGACCAAAGATGAATCACGCCTTTAGAACTACCACTAACCAAGAGATAGGATTCCCTGCCCCAACCTAATGAAAAGAGGGGGGTTCCCGCATTGATGCTTTTCACCAGTTCCTGCTTTTGCATATCCCAAACCTGGATCACTTTTTCAGTACTAGCGGCCAAATAACGGCCGTCATAAGACCAACTCAAAGTAGTAACTTCGTCTTGGTACCGCTCCAGGAAAATACGCTCCTCTGTTTCGAGGTTAAGAACCTCTAAAGCACCGTTTCCCAGACCTATGGCAACCCAAGAGCCCTGGGGCGCAGCAGATAGGGACATAATCTTGTCCCCCACCCCAAACTCATAACTAAGTTCTCCCTCATCGACCTGCCATACCTTTAGGCTAAAAGCATCGCCGCCGCTGAGCAAAAACCTCCCGTCCGGAGACCAAGCAACCGCCCTCACCCAGCTTTCGTTAGAAAACGACTTCAGTTCAGCGCCCGTGGCAAAGTCCCAAATCCTAACCTTACCATCCCAGCCGGAACTTGCCAGTTTGGTTCCATCAGGCGACCATGTTAAATCCGAAAGTGAGATAGTGTGGCCCTTTAATGTCTTGATTTCTTGGCCTGTCTGCCAATCCCAGACCTTAATCATGCCGTCCCTAGCACCACTGGCTAAGTAGTTACCCTGAGGAGAAAACGCAA
>JAAYOM010000039.1 GCA_012520315.1 Bacillota bacterium
AAGATGGGAATCCAATAAGGTGCTGTATGAGGCAGAATTAGACCCAACAACATACCAGTGACCGCAGCACTTCCATCGCCAAAGATACCCTTAGGCGTCAAGGGAGCCTTAGTCAAGATTGCCTCAGTCAGAACTGCACTGAGGGTACTCAAAATGACAATCATCAGCGTATGCCTGCCGTAAAGCAGCACACCGGCTATGAGAGTTGGTATCAGTGCGATCAACACATCAATCATGATTTCTTCAACTGTTACACTGTCTCGCAGAAACGGACCCGTTTTCACCTGCATATTCTCACCCCTAGCTCACTCTTTCCTTGCTGCGCAGCGCCACTAAGTCTGCCTTGCCCTTCTTGATCCAGGTGACTAAAGCACGCTTGGATGGACAGACATAAGAGCAGAGACCACATTCGATACAGTCTAGCCCCCGCAGCTTCTCAACCTTGTCATGCAGCTCGTTATGGGAGTACTCTCCCAGCAAATTAGGTGTTAACCCCATGGGGCAAGCCTGTACACAACGCGCGCAGCTAATGCAGGGCCTGTTCTGGTCAAAGCCTGCTTCTTCGTGGCTTAAGGCAATCACCCCAGACGAAGTCTTCACCACAGGCCCCAGTAAATCGACGATAGGAGGACCTGTCATGGGACCGCCGCTAATCAAAGCTGCTGGTTCGCCCAGCAATCCGCCGCAAAAATCTAAGACGGTTTCTATAGGCGTGCCAATGCGCACCAAAAGATTGCGGGGATCAACGACGGAGCCGCCGCTGACGGTAACTACCCGTTCATAACAGGGCTTGCCCATTACCACAGCTTCGTAAGTGGAAACTGCTGTATGCACGTTGCTGACCACACAGCCCACATCGCAAGGGAGGCCGCCGCTTGGGACTTCTACATCAAGAATAGCTTTGATCAGCTGTTTCTCAGCCCCCTGGGGATACTTTACCTTCAGAACTTCCAAAGACAGCTCATCCATGCCCTTGATCGCGGCCTGAACCTGCTCAACAGCATCAGGCTTGTTCGCTTCAATGGCGACTATACCCTTGGACGCGCCGTTTGACTTCATCATCGCCAGCAGGCCGCCCACTAACTCAGATGCCTTTTCGACCATGAGACGATGGTCACAAGTGAGGTATGGTTCGCATTCGGCCCCGTTGATGACAATTGTATGCACAGGCTTAGGCGGATTGAGCTTGATGTGGGTTGGGAATCCTGCTCCTCCCATGCCGACGATACCAGCATCTTTTACCCTTTGCCGAATGGTATCGGGCATCATCTTATCGAGGTCCTCAGGTTCAAATGGTACCGTCTCATCTTTACCGTCATTGCGAATCACAACAGACAGAACCCGCCGTCCAGTTGCCAGAGGTCTCTCTTCCACTGCAATTACTTCACCAGAAACGCTGGAGTGTACTGGTGAACAGACAAAGGCCCCTGCTTTCCCGAGGGGCTGACCCACTTTTACCTTGTCACCTACATTCACCAACGACTCACAAGGAGCGCCTATATGCTGACCCATAGGAATGACTACAATGGGAGGCGCTGGCAGAACCATGATAGGCTTGCGCGCGGTAGCCTCCTTATGATCAGGCAGTCTTGTGTTTCCCCCGCGGGGGAACGTCCTTTGCATAAAACTGTTCACCCTTTCACAATGTATCCAAACACATTAAAGAAACATATCACGAACGATAGATGGGTATTCAACCAGAAGGGGCGGGATTCCTCCCTGTTCCTTCAATTAAGCGCTAAGATGAACTGGAAAAAACGATACGTTCTGCCAAAACCTATCATGGGTAAAAATCTTTGCAGGGGGACACTCTAAGGACAGAAAGTGAGGAGATTCTATGGCGCAAGGTTCCAGCAGCAGCAATATCAAAGTAATGCCCCACGCCTATCAAGCGCTCAACCAGTTCAAATACGAAGTTGCCAATGAGTTGGGAATAAACCCAGAATATAAGACAGGCTATTGGGGAAACATCTCGTCTCGGGAATGCGGTTCCGTCGGCGGACACATGGTCAGGCGCATGATAGCCCTGGCAGAACAGGAGCTAGCGAGGGGCAGGACATTCCCTGCACCCCCAGAACAACAGAATACAAACACATATCGTTCATTCTAAGCAGGAAGCACCCTCCCGCAGGGTGCTTCTTAGATCTTTTTTAAGACAAACTGCCACTTGTGAGTTTCCTCAGTGCAGGGTTCGAAAGTTAGGAAATCATAGCAGGCCAGCAGAGAAAAACCCCTTGCCGCGGAAAATTCACCAATTTTCCTGGGCGTCCAGAGTTTTTGACGGTGACGTTCCTCTTTGCGCTCGTAGAGATTATCCTGCACTTGGACAAAAAACGTCAGATCCATAGTGCAGAGTTCCTCTTCCTCGTCGTAACAGTTATCCCAGAAATAACCGAAACCGCCCTGCAAATCCGCATAGGACTGGTTACCATAGATCTCCCGCAACTTATATTCTGAATTGAGATCAAACAGCCAAAGCCCCCCTGGGCTTAATAATTTGCGGACTGACTCGAAAGAGGCCAGAAGATCATCTTCGCAGATCAGGTAGTTTAGGACATCACAACCGCTGATCACTGTATCGAAGTATTCGCCAGGCCTGTCCAGACTACGCATGTCTCCCACAGCAAAAGGAATCTCACATCCGAGGTTCTCGGCTTTGTTCTTGGCGATCCCAATCATCTCTCTTGAAAAATCAATGGCCGTCAGCTGGTAACCACGTTCTGCCAAGGGGATGGTTAAACTTCCAGTACCGCATCCTAAATCCAGAATCCGACTAGGTTTGTGGTGATGGCGCCTACCCAAAGCCAAAAGATACTCCACCCACTCCTGATAGTCCGCTTCCATTAATTGATCATAGAACCTCGCTAAGGTTGAATAGGCATCATTCATACCAAGACACTTGCTCTGCATCTGCCCAGAGCTTCTCTATATTATAGTAACGGCGCTCCTCCTCCAGGAAGACATGGATCACAACATTGCCATAATCCAACAGCACCCAGTTGTTATCTCCGCGTCCCTCATAGCGCAGCAACTCTGCGCCAGCTTCCTCTAAAGCCGCTGTAATAGAGTCCACAATGGCCCGCACCTGCACATGGGCAGTAGCACTGCTGACAACGAAATACTCCGTTTCCGTCATCACTTCAGGCATTTTCAACACCCGCACCTGATCCGCTTTCTTCTCGTCTGCAGTCCGAGCAGCTATCTTGGCCATGTTTTCGGCGCTGTTCTTGGTCAAATTCCCACGCTCCTATCATTTAAATTATAATCTTTACCAATAATCACGGTGACCTCCGCCTGTTCTACATCAGACTCCTGAATGGAAGCCCCCAGATAGTCCGCGAGGGGCTTAACCCGTTCCGCATCCCGCGGAGAAACTAAGACCTGGGTGGTAGCAAAGTCAAAATGTTCGGCATTGCCATGGGAAACTACATTATAGCCGTAATAACTCAGTAGATCCGATACTTCCCTAGCTACACCGCTCCGGCCGTTGCCGTTTAGTACCACCAGCCGTAAAGGTTCCGGCTTGCCTAAGACTACAGTATCAATTACGGACTTTGCTTTTTGTTCGTTAATAATCCAATACCATGCATCATTCAACACTTCACTGTTGCCTGGCAGCACAGCTGTCTGCATCTTGTCCGCTGAAAACTTGGACCCGGACAAGGCGAGGCTAAACACTTTTTCCCAAGGTAAATTAGTGTTCACTACTTTGAACACCTGGGTCACCAATTGGGGCAGCTTGACTAGGGATGAAGGGCTTAAGGCCTGGGAAACCACTGCCTCAAAAAACTGCCTCTGCCTCTCCACCCGTCCGTCATACTCGTCGTTAAAGGGATCCACCAAGGACACATCGCCTAAACGATCACGGTAACGTACATAATGGAGGGCCTTTTCGCCGTTCAGGACCTGACGGCCGGGTTGAATATCGATCTCTAAGCCCTGGGCTTTATCTACGTAGTGCATCCGCTTTGCTACGTCGATTTCAACACCGCCTAAGACATCTACCAACTGTTCAAATCCTGCAAAATCTGTGTGCACAAAGTAATCCACAGATACACCGAGCAAATAAGAAACTGCCTCCATAGCCATGGCTGCTCCTCCATGGGCATAGGCCGCGTTAATACGCTCCCAGCGCTGCCTGGAGGGTATCCAGACCCGAGTATCTCTGGGTATGGATAAAACCCCTGCCTCACCGGTTTTCGTATCTAAGGAAAAGAGCATGATCGAATCGGCCCTGGTACTGGCCTCGTATTTTTCATCAGTCCCGAGAAACAAAACCAGCAATCGTTGATTGTTAGTTGTTACAGCCGGTGTTCCTTGTACACCTCGCTGAAAAGTGTAGTGCGCTGTAAAAAGCATGAGAATAATGGCCACTAAAAAAGATAAGGAGTAAAAAATAATCTGGCGCCGGCGATAGGTCTTTTTCAGCTTGCGACGCTCTTCAAGTTCTGCTCTTCGTCTAATCACTTCTTCTTCAGTTAGCAAAACCACTCCCCCCTCTCTATCTAGACTATTTCGCAAGGTTTGTCATAAACTCGGGTACCGATTATAGATAAAGCTTATGACGTTTGATATAATGCTCCACCGGTTCAGGCACTAGGTAGCGAATGGACATACCGCTTCTGACCCTTTCCCGAATCTCAGTAGAAGAAATAGCCATAGCCGGAACATTAAGCACATGAAAACGATTCGCATGCTTGTCAACCCAATCCTGGGTAGCCTTGGGCAATTCTTCCAAAGCAAAACCCGGACGGGCCGCCGCAATAAAATGGGCGATGGTCAGATATTCATCGTGGTCTTTCCAGTCTGTTATTTCAAAAATCGCATCGGCCCCGGTAATAAAGAAAAGTTCAGCCTCGGGCCCATAATACTCCCGTAGGTACTTCAACGTATCAATGGTATAGCTGATTCCTTCACGATCAATGTCCAGACGGGAGACCTCAAAATGAGGGTTCGTCAAAGTTGCCAGCACCGTCATCATATAGCGGTGCTCTGCATCGCTCACCTGCTTCATCAACTTGTGGGGAGGCTTTCCCGATGGCAGAAAGAAGACTTGATCAAGCTTGTACACACAGCGGGCTCCTTCAGCTGTCACCAAATGTCCATAGTGCACGGGATCAAAGGTGCCCCCCATGATCCCTATTCTTGGACCGTTCTTTTTCATGTCCGCTACTCCTTCAGGGCAGTTGAATTTTCGGTTCATCTAGAGATTTGCGGTACAGGAGAAAACTCCTGCCAATCTTCTGAACCACATCACAGTCTAGGGCCTCGGCGATCTCGTCAGCCAAATCCCCTGCGTCGTCCAGGCAGCTTTTGAGCACCCTCACTTTAATCAGCTCTCTAGCCTGCAAAACAGCATCAAGCTGATCGAGAATTTCTTCCGATAAACCACCTTTGCCAATCTGAAAGACTGGATCAAGTTCATTGCCCAGAGCACGCAAATGCGCTCGTTGCTTACTTGTCAGCATAGACACCCTCATTCCATATACTCAAATTCTAATTCTCCAACTCTAACGGTAGCTCCTTCCGGAACACCCATATCAACTAACCTTTTGTACAAGCCAATTTTTTCAAACAAATTCTGAAGATAAGCAATGGCATCTGGGTTCTCCAGATCCAACCGTCGCAGAAGGCGATCTAAACCGGCCCCTTCCACCACGTAATCCTCATTATCGCGTACAATTGTAAATTCATCAACCGGCGACCTTTCCTCCTTGGGAAGAATCAGCTGCTGTACATGTTCTGCTGGAGGATCTGACTTTTTCAGCTCACGTACGAGCTGGTCACAGCGGCGCATCAAGGCAGCCGTACCCTGGCTGGTAGCCGCTGATATCGCATAGAACTCGCGATTTTCAGCCTCCGCCAGTTTCTTTAAGCGTTCCAAATTGTCCTGGGCTTCCGGCAGATCTACTTTGTTAGCCACCAGAATCTGGGGGCATGCAGCCAAGTCCTCACTATACAAGC
>JAAYOM010000040.1 GCA_012520315.1 Bacillota bacterium
ACCCCAATGTCCGCTTGATTCTAGAGGAAATCATCGAGAAGGAAGCGGATCTAAAGATTTTCTCCATGGGCAGCCATCTCTATCTCTCGCCCGGGGTGAACAATCGCTTCTTCGGCTATACCAATGAAGAACTGCGAACCGCCATGAAGCTGGAAAACAACAGCGAGCTGTATCTGGCCTACTTTGCCATGCTCTGCCTGCTCGCCCAGTTTTATAACAGCGATGATCAAACCCTGACCTCCAGGCAGTTTCTTCCCCTGGAAGAACTGGAAGCGATTATGACAGGCCATGTCGGGGAAATCCAGGCCGCCAGTGGTGAGCAGGTTGAGGCCTGGGAAGAAGAAATGCAGGTTAACCTCTCAAGTGTAGCAGCGCTCTGGAGCGAAATGCCAGCCTTTAATGAGACGCTGAAGTACCAGCGGCGGGGGCGCAATAACCGGATCAGCTTTCTTTTGAGGATACTTGGTTTCCTCGAAACCGAGGGTTTAGTGCAAGTTTTGGACGATTCAGAAGTTCGCCTTCTGCCCAAGCTCGAACACTTGGTTGTCAAATATTACTTCCACAGCCAGCGCAAAGACTACTTGCTGCAGCTGTTGGCCCAACCTCTAAATCTTAAAGGGGAAGACGAAGGAGAGGAGGCAGCTGATGCCTCGCATTAACCGTATTCGAGTTACAAATATTCAATACGACTATGCTAAAAAGCAATTTCCTGATCTGATTTTTGATCTTGCGGAACAGGACGCCCTTGTGCTGCTCACTAACGGCGGAGGGAAGACCCTGCTCCTGCAACTCATCATGCAGGTTGTGCTGCCCAATGAGAGACTGCAGGGGCGAAGGATTGTAGAGCTTTTGCATAGTTCCAAGTATACAGGGCATGTGGCAGTAGAATGGCTCCTGGACAGTTCAGGTGACCAGAAAGACTATGTCTGCACAGGCTTTTGCTTTACTAGCGGCGTCGATGATCAGTTCCGCTATTTCAACTATCTCTTTGATTACCCAAAGCCAACCCTAGGCGAGGACGGCAGGGAAGAGGGATTAACCATCGCTTCCTTGCCCCTCGTTACAGAACTGGAAGGGGGCAGGCGCCAGCCCATTCGCTACCAAGAGCTCCGGGACTGGTTGCGCAGTGAAGCTAGGCAGCAAGTGCAGATCTTCGATCAAGTCCAAAGCTACCAGGAACGCCTCCGTTACTACCATATCCTGCCGGAGGAATGGAGAAACATTCGGGATACCAATAACACAGAAGGCGGAGTTGACAGATTTTTTGAACGCTGCAGGACAACTGCCCAGCTTATGGACAATCTGCTCATTCCCAGCGTGGAGCAGGTGATCTTCCGCAACGAAAGCAAGAAGCAGGAGCTGGTGAATGCCTTCAATGAATACAAGGTATCGCTCTTGCAGATACCTGTGATCAAGCAAAACATAGCTGACTTTGAGGTTGTCCAAAATCAGGCCGAAGATGTGGTCCAGGTTGTGCAGGCCTTAGATGACAGGCAAAAAGAACTCCAGCGCCTCCATGGGGAGCTGGCCGTTTTGGCTAAGACTTTCGATCATCATATCCAGGGGGCTTCCCGGGAGATGGAAGGGCTGACCGGGGAAATTGAAGACAAGCAAGAGCGTAAAGCTGAGCTTGACTGGAAGATAGCCAGCTACCGTGTCTATCTGAAAGAGCTGGAATACAAAGATGCTGAGCTGAAAGAAAAGGGGCGTCAAGCAGAGTATCAAGCAGCAGAGGAGGGACTGGGGCAGGCAGAAGCAAGTGCAAACCAGCTTTACGCCCTCTATTCTTATAATCAACTGCTTAAAGCCCAAGGTGAGCTCGCTGAGTACACGGCGCGCCTTGAGGCATTAGATGTGGCCGAACCAGAACTGATGGAACAGCTCGCTGCTGTAAAGGCTGAAATGGCCTGGGCCTGGCAGGCGGAGGAAAAGCAATTCGCCAGGCAGATTGAGGCCATACAAAAACTGATCCAGGAACTGGAGAAGCGCTTGAAGCAAATTTCCCGTACCAAGGAAGACCAGCAAGCCCAGCTCGCCGATTTGCATCAGGAGCAGGGCAGTATGGTAGCCTGGCTGGATCGCTATACCAGGCGCCAGCGGGAGCTGAGCGAATCTATTCCCGAGTTCTCCAAGGAGGACCCCGCTTCTACCAAAGAGTTTTATACTGAACTGCTTAGTCAAACAGAGAAGCGCCTCCAGAGCGCAGCCGCATGGATAGACAAGGCTGAAGAGCAAATTGCACGGGGAGAAGAAAGGCGCCTCGAACTTAAGCTCGCGGGGCGGGACTTAAATGCAAATTTGCAGAAGGTCCAGGATCAGCTGGCCAGTTATGAACAGGCGGCGGAACAGGCAGGGGCACTTTTAGCCGCCCGCTCTATCTTTCAGTTACCTGTACTCGAGCACCGAGATTCGATTATCCTGAAAGTACGGGAGCTTTGGGAAGCAAGCCAGCAGAATCTGATTTTGGCCCAGGCCAGCCTGGCCAATCGGGAAGAGAAGTGGGCTTTGCTGCAAGGCAGAGATTCATACCTGCCCCATCCTGTGATGCTTCAGCTTAAACAGGAACTGGCCAAAAGGGGCCTGCCTGTACTGCTCGGCAGTGAATGGCTGGCGGATCACCCTGACTCCGACAAGGAAAGAGAAGAGTATCTGCATAACCATCCCCTCCTGCCGTTTTGCCTTATCGTGGAAAAAGGACAGCTCCACTCCGTCAGGCAGGCGGCCAGGACTTTGCAGGATCTGCCTGCCGACTTCCCCTTGCTCTTTTTGGTGAGGCAAAGCCTCAGCCCTGGCCAGGGTCAAGAGGAGGGCAGCCTGCAGAACATCCTCCCTGGTGAGCTTTATACCTTGCTCGGCGAGGAGTTTCAGCTTTATACTTCCGCGGAATATTTCCGAGAATTCAAGGAGAAAATGGCAGGCCAGCTTGGCAGCGAAAAAGAGCGCTTGCAAGAACTGCGGGGGCGGGCTGAGGAAATCACCCATTTAAGGGGTGAGATAGAGAGTTTCTATCGGAACTATTCCTTAGAACTTGTCCAAACCTGGCGAACTGAACAGAACAGCCTGCAGCTTGCCTTGAAGACAAATGAAGTCCAACTCAGAGAATTGGAAAGTGAGCAGGCCGCTTTGCTGACAGAAATCCGGGAAGCTAAAACGGTCTTGGAAAAGCTTGGCGCAGAGAAGCGGCAAACAGAGAAGTATTTGGAGCTTTTGGCAGAGTTTCTGCTTCTCCACGGAGAGTATGCTGAGCAAAGGGGTAAGCAGGAGTTTCTCGTAAGTGAGATCGCACTCTTGCAGACACAAATTGCACGCTGGGATGGGGAAGTAGCGAGCCTCCATGGGCAAAAGGCAGAAAAGACACGTGAGTTGGCGAGTTGCCAAGGGGCCCTGGAATCCCACCGGCATGATTTTGCTGCCTATGGTTTAAAAGAAGTGGAGCCAGAGGAAACGAAAGCAGCCTACGAACAGCTGAAGGGTCAGGTCGCGGGTATCTTAGAGAAACTGCGGGGTCGCCAAAGCGATCGCCGTGATCTGGAGGATCTGTGCAGACGTGCCGCCTCTGAGGCAGAAGCTGCCAGGGAGGAGATTACAAGGCGTGGTGTGCACATCGAGAGCCTAACAAATATACAAAGGACTGTCAGCCATGGGGAGCTGCGGGAGGCGGATCAAAGGCTTAGGGATGCCCAAGCTAAGGCAGCTGCCTGCAAAGAAGCCTGGTGGACCGCGCGGGGACATGTCGCTACTTGCCAAGAGGTAGTCTTAACCTTGGCAGAAGGGATACAAAGTTCTTACGGTAAAGATCCCTATTTGGGTTATGATCAAGTTCTCCACGCCGAAGAGGTGGAAGTATGTAAGTCCTCCCTTCGGCAGGTCGAAAATACGCTGAGCGATCTTTTTGCAAGACAGGATAAGCTTGCCGCCTGGCAGCTGGAGAATAGAGAAGCCTATGAACAGATTCTAGAAACCTATCGAGATCTTGTGCAGGCCAGTTGGAAGCAAGTGACGCCTTTAACGCAGGAAGAGTGGCAAAAGTATGGGCTCAGGCCCCGGGCCGCGGTGCGCCAAGTTCAAGAGCGGCGCCATCAGGTTAGCGGAGAAGTTGAGACACATAAGCTTAAGGTGAACCAGGCATTCCATCGCTACCGGGAGGAGCTGGAAAAGACTAATAATGTGCGGGTGCGCCAGTTTGTGCGGGAGATCCAAAGTATTGTGGCCGAAGGGCGGCTCTATGACTTTGATTTTGTAGAAACGCAGTTTATTCGCATTTTCGAGGCTATTGCAGCTTATAAGCTGCAGTACGAGAAACTTTTGGTGGAGAGCGAACAGAACTTCACCCATTTGGTCAATCTCTGTACCCGCCGGGCCCTGACCATTTACGAGAGTATCCTGGAGATCCCGAAAAATTCGCGCATCGGCCTCTACGGACGTACGCTTCAGCTTTTAGTCATGGATTGGCCCACGAACTCAGAAGAAGAGAATAAGGTCCGTATGGAGCAGTATCTGGCAGATGTGATCGATAAAATGCAGACTTGGCAGCAAGACGGCATGGACGATGATGAGTTAGATGCACGCCTGGGCGATTTACTCCGCACCAGGAGCTTGCTGAATGTACTGGCTCCCATTGAGAATTGCCGGGTGCAAGTGTACAAGCCCAGGAGCGAATCGCTCATCCGTCATCAGCGTCTGCACCATGCACCTTGGGATGATGTATCCCGCTGGTCAGGCGGTGAGAATTACAGCGCTTACATCACGATGTTCATGGTAATGCTGGCCCACATCAGGCAACAGATGGAAGGGAAAGCAAACTCCTGGAAGGTTTTAGTGGCGGACAATCCCTTTGGCAAAGCTTCAGCAGACCATGTTCTTGATCCTATCTTTGAAGTGGCCAAAGCTAATCAGATTCAACTTTTGTGCTTTACTGCCCATAAGGAAGAATCAATCCTTAGGTATTTCCCAGTTGTATACAGTCTGCAGCTCAGGCAGACCTACGGCAAGGAGATTATCCAGGCTGAACAGCTGGAAAGCGGATTTTATCAGAGGGAAGCCGCCTACCACGGACTAATAGGGGAAGATGCTGTGAGCTTTGAGGGGTCATAAGCTCTTGCAATACAAAAAAGGCTGCAGGAAAAGGTTAAAAACCGCTTCTTGCAGCCTTTTCAGCTGATCCTATCTTTTCTTTTTTCGCACTAGTTCAATGCTGCCAAACCCGCCGATTACTGCAATATAAAAGCCCAAATCATACCACCAGCCTGTATTGGCAGTTTCATAGATGCGGATGTGACCTCGAAACAGGCTGACGATCAAGGAAATGGGCGCCATCCATCCATGCCAAATGCCCCACAAAAAGCCGGCGGGCCTTGCCTCTGAATTTCTCCCATCACCAGGCAGACATCCAGTCAGCAGTAAGCAGGAAAAAATGAGCAGCAGGATCAATGCAGGTTTCTTCACGGTGTAT
The DNA here is from genome assembly GCA_012520315.1 of Bacillota bacterium. Taxonomy (GTDB): domain Bacteria; phylum Bacillota; class Limnochordia; order Darwinibacteriales; family Darwinibacteriaceae; genus UBA5420. The sequence continues at coordinate 5,453 of JAAYOM010000040.1, forward strand.
TCCCTCCATTGGATTGTCTACCTAGTTATTGGCCAAGTATGGGTGGTTTCCTCCCCTTCCCTCTATTGCGGTACTCGACTGTCGCCAATAAACCTCTTTGCAAACTAGTTGATATTAGCACATGTGAATCTGTAGTGTCAATCAAAACAAGAGAAAAAAACACCGGGAAAATGGAAAAGTATCAATTTGAGGGAGGAAAAATTGTATTTGAGGTGAAAATGCCTCGTATACTATACAAAAGGACACGCGGAAGAGTGTGAAGGTATGTATAAGGGGGCAGCTGATATGCTGGTACGTTTTACGGTGGAAAATTTCCGTTCGTTTCGTGATATTGCACAGATTTCGTTAGTGGCCAACGGAAGGTTGAATCAGTTAGACAATCACACCATGACTATAGGTGACTTAAAACTACTGAAGGCAGCTTACGTCTATGGCGCTAATGCCTCAGGCAAGTCAAACTTGATTAAGGCTGTTGATTTTGCCCGGGAGATCATCGTGGAAGGTTCAGCACGCAATGTACGGCTGAAACAATATAACAAGATGATCGAGGATGGGGTCAATCAGCCGGGGGTGTTCCAATTCGAGATTCTAATCCAGAATAAGGTCTACTCTTACGGCTTCGCCCTTTCGTATCAGGATGGCGCAATTGCTGAGGAATGGCTCTATGAGCTGCGGAAGAACGGGACCGAATTTTACTTTTTTGTGCGGGACAAAACAGATGTCACAACCGACTTAAGCCTGAAGGGTACGCAAAAGACAAGGTTCGACATTTACGCTGAAGATATTAGGTCTGTGCCAAAGGATCTCTTTCTCACAGAGTTGGCGGAAAAACCTCTCCAAGAAGAGCTGGGGATCTTTAAGCAAGTTTACCGCTGGTTTGAAGCACTGATTGTGATCTTCCCAGATTCTGAGTTTGGACCTTTGCCCTTCGTTACCGAAAACGAAGAAATGCAGAGACAATTTGAGAAGTTCTTGATGCATTTTGATACGGGGATTCAAGCCCTTGACGTTGAACACACCACTATTGAAGATGCTTTAGAGCATTGGCCAAAAGATGCAAAGGAAAACTTTTTGAAGGATGTCGTTCACAAGCTTAGTGACCGAGAGGAGTTTGGGGTGAGAGGTCCGGATGTACTTTTGGCATTACGTCGCCACAACAATGAATTTATTGCTAAGAAGCTTAGACTAAAGCACAGGGAGGCCTATGAGGGATTTGATCTCCACGAAGAATCCGATGGTACACAGCGACTCTTTGATCTGGTACCCCTTTTGTTCGATGAAGTGGAAGACAGGGTTGTTTTTGTTGATGAAATTGATCGCAACATGCATCCAAACCTTACAAGAGAGTTTGTAGAGTTGTTTTATCAACATACAAACAATACCCAAATGGTTGTTACAACGCACGAGTCTTCGCTTTTGGACCTAAAACTGCTTCGGCGAGATGAAATTTGGCTTATTGAACGCCAGCTAAAGGGTTCGGCATTATTCTCTCTGGACGACTTTAAAGTGCGATATGATAAAGAAATTGAGAAAGCCTATCTATTGGGGCGCTATGGGGCAGTACCTCTCTTCGATTCATTTGAGATCTTTACAGACGGGGATCCGTCACATAACTAGGTATAGGTTGAAAGGCTCAGTTTTTGAGAGAGGATCCAGTAAAACGCTCGAACCCTATCGTGTGATATTTCTCTCAGTAGAGGGAAAGACGACGGAGCCTGGTTATTTTGCGGGATTAAACAGGGAGCTTTCTCGGGGTCAATTGCCGTTTCCAAGGTGTGTCATCAAGGTACTAAAGAGGGAAGATCATGGCTCCTTAATCAGTATATGGTCTCTCTTTTAAGTTAAATGCTGGACGCTATGAACACCGGTAGGATTTCGAAGCTGCGGGCAGGAAGTGTTGGCTAAGCTTTGCTTTTGCTGTTCACGATTCGCAAAGCAGGAATACGAGTGAAAAACTGCGAAAAGATGAACTAACCTGATAGATTTGGTGACGCTCTGATGGATTGGCTGAAAGGGCATGCATTACCCCGGTGATGAAAGGGAGGTTGCATCAAGATGGCTCGAACCGATGTCTTCAAGCATGGTAGTAAGTGGGTAAGGGCTGATTTTCACCTGCATACTAGATCTGATCATACGTTCAAGTACTCTGGTGATGAAAGATATTTTCTGTCAGATTATGTAGATGCTCTGAAACAGTCAGGTATTGGTGTAGGTGTAATCACCAATCACAATCAGTTCGACTACGATGAGTTCATTGCCCTGCAAAAGACAGCTATGAGGCAGGATATCATGTTGCTCCCAGGTGTGGAACTTCGTGTGCGGGAAGGTGCGAATGGTGTCCATACACTCGTGGTTTTCTCGGATGAATGGATCAGCGAAGGCAATGACCACGTTAACCAATTTATTGGCAGTGTCTTTGAGGGGAGGTCATTCGCTGAACGACGCAGCACACCGACCTCCTGCGGCCTGCTAGAGTTGATCGAACGATTAGACCGTTTTGATAAAGACTACTTCCTCATTTTTGCCCATGTCGAAGAGCGCAGTGGCCTTTGGAAAGAATTGGACGGAGGTTTGATAAGAGAGTTTGGCAAAGATTCGGATTTTCGCAACAGAACACTAGGCTTTCAGAAAGTCCGTAGCCATAATCAACTAAATAACAAGAAAGTTTGCAGAGCAAAAGTCAAACGCTGGCTCGAAGGTTGGTATCCTGCCGAAGTTGAAGGCTCTGATCCGAAGTCGATTGAAGAAATAGGACAAGGGCGTCAATGTTATATCAAAATCGGGTATTGGTCCTTCGATGCGGTCAAATATGCGTTACTTGATCATATAGTCCGGGTGGCCGAAGAGCCAGAAACATGTCAGCATTCATACATCAAGGAAGTTGAGTTCGAGGGTGGACTCCTAGACGGACAAACCATAGCTTTTTCTCCGGGTCTGAATACTTTAATTGGGATTCGCGGCAGCGGAAAGTCCTCAATCATTGAATCCATACGTTATGCTTTCAATATACCTCTGGGCGATATGGTCGCACAGAAAGATCCTTACAAGGAAAATCTCCCAGCATTTGTTCTCGGAAGTGGGGGCAAAGTGACAGTCAGGACCGTCGATCAGCATGGGCAGGAATACGAAGTTCGCAGGATATATAACGAAGCACCAGATGTCTTCATCAATGGAGTGGTTAAACCCGGCATTTCTTTGAGAGAAACGGTGTTGCGTAATCCGATTTATTTTGGTCAAAAGGATCTGTCCAGCACCAGCTTAGACTTTGAGAAGGGTTTAGTAGAAAGAATGTTAGGAGACAAACTAGACCATATGCGTACTCAAATTGACACGCAAGAGCAGGCGGTCAGAGAGATCGTAGCTCGCCTGAAAACCCTCGCTGGTATAGAGGAACGTATATCGGAATATCAGGCAAAGAAGGCCGATGCAGAATACCGCCTAAAACAATACAGTCGACATGGCATAGAGGAGAAACTAGGGAAACAGGTTGAATATGATAAGGATGCTAGAAAGTTCTCTGCAGTAATATCTACCGCTCGCGAATATGTCGCGGATTTGGAGAATCTGCTCAGCCAACACGAGGACGAGTTGAAAAACCATTTGCATTACAGGTCGAAATTCAACTCAAAGTTTTTTGAATCTTTCTTTGAAGCCTATAGTGAGATAGTAACTACGTCCACAGACCTACAAAAGCTGATTATCAAGACAAAGACTATAATAGCTGAACTGGAAAGGCGACACGATGAGTTCGAAAATGAGCGGGATGGGCTGAAAGAGGAGTTTGCTGAGATAGAAAGGGCTCTTGCCGCCGAGTTGAAACAAACGTTGCACTCAAAGGCAATTGACACCAGTGATTTTCGTCAGCTGCGTGCAACGATTGACCAAGCAAACCAAATGCTGCGGGCGCTAAACAACCAGCTGCAGGAACGAGAAGATCTTGAAACTAAACTGCAGCACGGGCTAGCAAAGCTAAAAGAACTATGGCACCAAGAATTCTTGCTACTGAGGGCTGAGCTAGATGACGTCAACAAATCTGATACACCGATAGCGATAGAAGCCCATTTTAAGGGTGATAAGGCAGCATTTCTAGACTTTTTCAAGGGGATTTTCCGAGGCAGTAGAATTAGGGAGGACACGTTTCGGACACTCGTTGGCTCTTATCCCGACTTTATCGACATGTACAAATCTCTTGATGACGTTACTAATGGTTTGAATCCGACTTTCAGGGATAAGTTCAGGGAACTTTTTCTGGAGTATCTGTCGGATTTGCTGACCTATCAGGTCCCGAACCAATTTGAAATCCGTTATCATGGTTTACCCCTTAGGGAGCATTCTTTAGGGCAACGGGCGTCCGCCTTAATTCTCTTCATTCTCAGCCAAAAAGACAGTGATGTAGTGATTATTGATCAACCTGAAGACGACTTAGATAATCAAACCATCTATGAAGATGTGATAAAACTAGTGATGCAACTAAAAAGCGAGACACAGTTTATCTTTGCGACACACAATGCTAATTTTCCTGTACTGGGTGACGCAGAGCAAGTGATGACCTGTGAGTATGGTACCGGTAACATCTCGGTAAGAACCGGCAGTATTGATAAACCCGAGATACAGAATGATATAGTAAGCATCATGGAAGGTGGAGAAGAGGCCTTCATCAAGAGGGGGAGGAAATACGAAACATGGAAACCTCAGAGCTCTTAGAACTTATTGCCAGAGGTGAAGATAGTAGTCTGGAGTTCAAGGCTGATGTGACTAATGAGAAGTCATTAGCCCAAGAGTTGGTTGCTTTTGCCAACTCAAGCGGCGGAATACTTCTGATTGGGGTTGGTGATGATGGCACCCTCACGGGCTTGAACAGTGATGACATACCTCGCATCAATAGAATATTGGTCAATGCCTCTTCTGGCAATATTCGTCCTGCCATTAATGTTGAGACGAAAAATGTCCTTCTAGAGAAGGGCATAGTGGTGGTAGTGTCTGTTCCAAGGGGAGTAAGCAAGCCCTACATGGATAGTGACGGCGTAGTGTGGGTTAGGTCTGGTGCCAGTAAGAGAAAAACTACGTCTAGGGAAGAGCTGCAGAGACTGTTTCAGGCATCTGGATTGATACATGGTGATGGTATTGAGGTCCCAGGCATGACGGTGGCGGATCTGGATCTGCCATATTTTCAAGAGTTTTACAAAAAAGAATATGGGCAATCCCTTGATTCGGTGGAAGTTCCCCTGCCACAATTATTGGAAAACATGAACTTAATGAAAGACGGTAATTTTAATCGCAGTGGGGCATTACTGTTTTCTAGAGAACCCACTGCCAAACTGCCGTTATTCATGATCAAGGCAGTGGCCTATCCCGGTACCGATATCTCTGTGGAACATTACATTGAAAGTAAAGATATCATCGGGAAAATCATTGATCAGTATCAACAGATTAGCAATTTCATTAGAAGGAACATCAGGTATATCCAACGCGAGAAAGGGATTAATACGGTGGGAGACCCTGAGATTCCAGGGATCGTTTTTGAGGAGCTCTTGGTAAACGCGATTATTCACCGTGACTACTTCGTTGCTGCACCCATAAGAGTATTTATCTTTGCAGACAGAATAGAGATTATCAGTCCTGGACATTTGCCGAATAACTTGACAGTAGCGAACATACTGCAAGGGAACTCAAATATTCGAAATCCGATTCTAGCCTCTTTTGCAACCAAGATTCTACCATACCGTGGTTTGGGTAGTGGCATTCGCCGATCGCTGCAAGCCTACCCACACATAGAATTTATTGACGAACGCGACGGTAATTTCTTTAAAGCAACTATCAAGCGCCTGCCAGTGGTAAGTAATTAGTGAAGCATTCGGCGGCCAT